>JAFULT010000146.1 GCA_017483145.1 Oscillospiraceae bacterium
TCCCTTGCAGGCAGTGTGGCAACAAAATTTCTTATCGATGCAGTAATCAGTTATGACAGCGGTATTCTGGGCAAAGCGGCAGCTGCAATGCTGGGTATGCGTTTGGGCAATATAGCTATGAGGAGTATTGCATCCCGTGTCGGCGCAGCACTTAATGTACGTATACAGAATGAAATCCAGCTGGAGGTTTATCAGAAAATACTGAAAACCGACTGGCAGTCGCTGGAAAGCTTCCGCAGCGGTGACCTGCTGAACCGTATCAGCAGTGATACAGGCACTGTGTGCGGCGGTGTAACAGGCTTTATGCCTTCACTTGTTTCCAATGCAGTACAGCTGGCAGGTGCATTTCTTATAATTCTTTATTACGACCCTGTAATGGCACTTATTGCACTTGTTACAACTCCTGTCACAATTCTCTGTTCCACATTGCTGGTACACAAAATGCGCAGTCACAACAGGGAAATGAAAGATATATATTCAAATGTTGTTTCCTTTCAGCAGGACAGCTTTCAGAACATCACAACAATAAAGGCATTTGGTGTGGCAGACCTGTTTGGCAATCAGATGAAACAGACACAGCAGGAATACAGGGACAAATACCTTGAATACAACAAATTTTCTGTGCGCACATCTGCCCTTGTCAGTCTGCTGAGTATGGTGGCATATTTCGGCTGTTTCGGCTGGGGGATATACCGCCTGTGGATGGGACGCATCACATACGGCGAAATGACAATGTTCCTGCAGCTTTCCGGCATGCTGGGCTCTGCATTTTCATCCATAACAGGTCTTGTGCCGTCAGGTATTTCAATAGCTACATCCGCAGGCAGGATAATGGCTGTTGCCAATCTGCCGCAGGAAGATACACAGCCAATGCCAGGCTTTGAACAGGAAGAAGAATTCACACTCTCATTGCAGGATGTAAACTTTCATTACTCCGGTGGTGCTCCTGTGCTTAAACAGGTAAATATGACAGCCGGCCCGGGTCAGCTGATATCTCTTACAGGTCCATCCGGAGAAGGCAAAACCACTCTGCTGCGCATAATGCTGGGGCTTGTTACCCCTACTGAAGGCAGTGCGGCTGTAATCGGCAGCAGCGGGAAAAGCTATCCGCTGTGCGGTGCAACAAGAAGCCTGTTTGCCTATGTACCACAGGGAAATCAGATTTTCAGCGGCACTATAGCAGAAAACCTGCGCATTGTCCGCCCGGACGCCACACAGCAGGAAATGACTGATGCCCTGAAAGTTGCCTGTGCTTATGATTTTGTAATGGAACTGCCGGAAGGTCTTGACCATATGGTGGGCGGCAGGGACAAACGCCTCAGCGAAGGCCAGGCACAGCGAATAGCCCTGGCAAGGGCATTGCTGAAAAAAGCACCTGTACTGCTGCTGGACGAAGCCACATCTGCCCTTGATATGGAGACAGAAGCACAGCTGCTTGAAAATCTTATGTCCAGCGGTATGGTGAAAACCTGCATTCTGGTTACCCACCGCCCTGCCGGCAAAGAACTCTGTCACCGCAGCTATCATATCAGCGACGGTGCAGTAATGGAGGAAATCTGATGGACAAACACAGACGAGTTATAGCTCCCGAAATCCTGCTGGAAGAATACAGACAGTTGCTGGCAGATGAAAGCATAGATGCCCTGCCACTGGTTATCAGCGGCAGCAGTATGTCACCTTTTCTGGTTCACGGCAGGGATACGGTTTATCTTTCCCGCCCTGACGGACAGATAAAAAAAGGGGATGTGCTTTTATACCGCAGAAACAGCGGCGCGTATATACTGCATCGCGTATATAAAATTGAAAACAACAGTTATACAATGGTGGGAGACGCCCAGACAGAACTGGAACAGGGCATAACTGCAGAACAGGTTATAGCCATTATGACATCAGCCCTGCGCAAAGGCAAAATGCAGCAGCCGGGCACATTCTGGTGGGAATTTTTCAGAAAATTCTGGCTTAATGTTATTCCCCTGCGCCCTTTTTTTATAAAACTGTATAATATAATATGTAAATAATACATTTGATAAATAATCACGGAGGAATTATGATTGATATCCATGCTCATATTTTGCCGGGCATAGATGACGGTGCCCCGGATATGGACAGCGCCCTGGAAATGGCGGCAATGGCTGTGGAGAGCGGTGTGTCCACATTGGCTGTCACCCCTCACTGTATGGATTTTGCATCCCGAAGAAATTTCTGGGATCAGCAGCTGGAAATGGAAATAGCCAATTTCCGCCACCGGCTGAAAAAAGAAAATATTCCTTTGGAAATCCTGCCGGGTATGGAAATATTCGGCACACACAAAACACCGGCTTATATCAGACAGGGTAAGATGATAGGTATCAACCATTCACAATATCCGCTGATTGAATTTGAATTTTACAATTACGCATCACAGTCCACAGAAATCCTGCAGCAGGTTGTGGACCTTGGCCTGCGACCGGTCATTGCACACCCGGAACGATATCAATATGTGCAGCAGGACCCTGCCATACTGAATATGTGGGCAGAGATGGGCTGTCTGTTACAGGTAAACAAAGGCAGTCTGCTAGGCAGTTTCGGCCGCACAGAACAGGCCCTTGCCTTTGAAATGGTGGGCCGTGGCTTTGCTTTTGCAGTAGCCAGCGACGCCCATTCCCCGGTAATGCGCACCACCTGGATGAAAGATGTGCAGCGACTGCTGAAAGAGGAATTTTCCCCGGCTACAGCAAAAAAACTGCTGGAGACCAATCCGGCTAAAATAATCAACAACGAAACAATCCGATGGGAAGAACCCCATTGGTTCCGATAAACAAGGAGTACAAAAAGGTGAACATAAAAGGTTTAAAACGATATGTAATACTGCCTGTGGCACTGTGTTTTCTGCTTACAGCGGTTTACAGTATAGTGTTTGTGTTTATGGATGACAGAAAACGGCCTGAAATTACTATGGATTCAGATGTGCTGTCAGTATCTGTGCACGCAGGGCAGAAAGCACTTCTGCAGGGGGTAACCGCCACAGACAACAAAGATGGCGACGTTACATCCGGCATTCTGGTGGAAGGCATTTCCAAAATGACAGAAAACAAAACAGCCGTTATTACATATGTGGCTTATGATGCCAGCGGCAACGCTTCAAAGGCCAGCAGAACAATAGAATTCACAGATTATCAGCCACCTGTGTTCGGCCAGGAGGAAGCACTGGTTTTTGCCAGCAATACTGCCCCTGATGTGCTGGAATTTATGACAGCCGAAGACATACTGGACGGCGATATCAGCAACCGTATCAAAGGTACACTTCTCAGCGATACCACCAGTCTCAACTATCCCGGTGTTCACGATGTGGAATTCCGCGTTACAAACAGTATGGGGGATACACAGTACATCACTCTGCCTGTAGAGGTATACCAGGCAGGTGACTTCAATGCAAAAGCAGAACTTACAGAATACCTTGTTTATATAAAGGCAGGGGAAGATTTCGATCCACGTGCATATCTGCAGAATATTGTGATAGGCAATACAAAATATTCCCTTGACCCGGATATCAATGATGACCTGCGCCTGTATTTCAACAACTACACCAGCCCGGCAATAAACCCAAAGGTTGATATTGTAAATGTGGAAATCAGTAGCAATGTGGATACAGATGTGCCGGGTGTATACTCTGTTGCGTATACAATCGATTACGCAGGCCGTTATGATGCCTGCACAAGACTTAACGTGGTAGTGGAGGAATAAAATGAGCGAAATCAATATCAGTTCTGAAAATGAACAGCTTACCGCTGCTGCCATTATCACAATCGCACAGGACGTACTGCGCCGCTGGTATCTTATTGTTGCAGCGGCAGTCATGGCGGCTATGATGGCATTTGTGTTTGTGGATTATACCTACAGACCTGTCTACAGGACAACAGCCACCTTTGTTGTTTCAGCCTCCAGCACAACCAGCACCACATATACAAACTTAAGCTCTGCCACAAATACAGCGGCAGCATTTACAGAAGTTTTCAACAGCTCAATTCTCCGCCGGAAAGTCCTGCAGGAAATGGATATGCCATATTTTGACGGCAAAATCACTGCAGAAGTTGCTCCGGACACAAACCTGCTTGTAATGACAGTTACAGGTTCAGACCCGCGTTCGGTTTTCCTTATGAGCAAAGGTGTTATTGAGCACCACAGTGTTGTATCGGAAAAAGCTCTTGCAGGTATAGTAATGGAACTGCTGGACGCGCCGGATGCCCCTGTCAGACCAATCAACAGCCCTGATACTGTGAACAAGGTTGTAAAAGCCGCACTGCTTGCAGCAATCGCTGTGGCCGGTGTGCTGGTGGCCCTGTCCTACCTGTCAGAAAAAATCCGCAGCCGCAAGGAAGCTGATGCAAAGCTGACATGCCATGTACTGGGTGAACTTTACCACGAAAGAAAGAACAAAACACTTAAAGGCCGGTTGACAAAGAACAGAAGAAGTATCCTTATCACCGATCCACTTACCAGTTTTATATATACAGAGTCAGTTCATAAACTGGCAGGCCGTGTGGACAGGCACCGCCACAAAGGCGAACATATAATAATGGTTACCAGTGTGCTGGAGAACGAAGGCAAATCAACAGTTGCAGCTAATATTGCCCTTTCCATCGCAAAAAAAGGCAAAAAAGTATTGCTGATTGACTGTGACCTTCGCAAACCGTCCTTTAATCTAATCTTTGATATGCCAAAACCTGCTTTTGCACTTTCAGATGTGCTGAAAGGCAAGGCAACACTTGCACAGGCAGTAAAATATCTGGAACATAAAGACATTTACCTGCTTCCTGCACGTAAAAGTATCAAAACAGCCACAGAACTTCTTAACTCCAAAGCTATGGAAAATCTGCTAATGGAAGCATCACAGACCTATGATATGGTTATTGTGGATGTGCCTCCGATGGCAGTGGCATCAGACGCAGAAAACCTGTGCGAATTTGTTGATGCATCCCTGCTGGTGGTGCGCCAGAATATGGCCACAGCAGACCGGATAAACGAAGCGGCAGAAACTCTTGGCAGAAGCAGTCATCTGCTGGGCTGTGTACTGAACAATGTATATGGCTCCGGCAATTTTGCACCTGTTTACCGGTACGGCGCATACAGCAAATACGGCAGATATGGCAAATACGGTAAATATGGCAGATACGGCCAGTACGGCTATGGCAAATATGGCCGTTACGGCAGTTATAAATCAGACAGCAGTGAGGTGAAACAATGAACAATGAATATATGGATAATGAATATCCAAAAATTGATCTGATCAGCCTTATCCGCGGTCTTGTAAAAAGCGCTGTGAATATGTTGGTTCCGGGTGTTGCAATTATTGTACTTATGACAGCACTTATGCTGTTCCGCACCTGGCGCGGATACTACCCACAGTACCAGGCCAGCGCCTCCTTCACAGTACAGATGAAAAACCCATTCTATGCCACACAGCAGTATTACAACAACTCCGTGGCACAGCAGATGGCAAAAACTTTCCCGCAGATTCTTACCAGCGGTCTTCTCAGCGATAAAATCAGGGAAGATATGGGCATATCCTCTGTGCCGTCAATCACAGCAAGTGCAGTTGGCGAAACAAACATTTTTACACTTACAGTTACAGCGGCTGACCCGCAGCTGGCATACGATGTGCTTCAGAGTGCAATTGTCAACTACCCTGAAGTTGCAGAATTTGTAGTGGGCTCCACAGAACTGAGCATCCTTGACGAAAGCGGTGTACCAACTGCTCCGGTAAACAGCCCTGCATATATGAGAAATGCAGTTATCGGTGCATTTACAGGTGTTGTACTCTGGGGTTGCCTTGCATTTGTATACTGGGCAACACACCGCACAGTAGCAGATGAAGAAGAACTGGGCAAACTGGTAAACCTGCCTTGCATCGGCAAACTGCCAAAGGTGCGCCTTCCAAAAGGCACAGCCTGCCCGCTTATAAACGAGGGCAATGACAAATTCGGCTTCAACGAATCTGTGCGCCTTCTGCGTATCCGTGTGGAAAGAGCCCTTGCGAAAACCGGCGGCAAAATGCTGCTGGTTACCAGCACACTGCCCAACGAAGGCAAAACCACAGTTTCAGTAAATCTGGCAGTTGCCCTTGCACAGAAAGGCAAAAAAGTACTGCTGGTAGACTGTGACCTGCGCAACCCTTCAGTTGGCCGGATTTTCGGTATCACCACAGAATATGGTTTCAGCGAATTTCTGAAAGGTCAGTGCGAACTGAAAAAAGCCTATTATCAGACCAATATAGAAAATCTCAGGGTTGTTGTAGGCGGCACACCGGTTGACAACCCCGGTGCACTGTTCTCAAACCGGCACGCACAGCTTTTTGTAACAGCTGCAAAGGAAACTTTTGACTATGTTATTCTGGACACACCTCCGTGCGCTATGATGGCTGATGCTGCAGAAATGAGCAACTGGGCAGATGCAAACCTTATCACAGTCCGTCAGGACTTTGCAGTGCGCAGCCAGATTATGGAAGCTATCCGGAGCCTTAGTGACAACGGCAAGCCTATCATCGGCACAGTTATGAATATGACCACACCACAGCTTGGCAAAGGCAGCTATTATGGCTACGGATACGGTTACGGCTATGGCTATGGTTACGGCCGGTATGGTTCAGAAGAACCTGATGAAGACGAAGAATAAACAATTGGCAAAAAGAAAATGAAAGATAACGAAATAATAAACAATGCAGGGGAGACATCCCCTGCAAAACCAAAAAGAAAAATATTCAGAAAAATCCTGCTTGGACTTCTGGTGCTTCTGATTGGTGTATTTGCCCTTGGATATGGCTATTTTCACGACAAATACTCACAGATATACAGCGAGCAGGGCAAAGACTACCTGTCTGATGACTATGAAGGCACCATAAATGTAAGTGATGAACTTACCGAAGCAATGCGTGAATCCACAGTGCTGGCAGGTGTTCAGCCAATGGACGCGGTGGAAGCCACAGGCGATATTATCTGGGACGACAATGTTTTCAATGTGCTGCTTATCGGCACAGACGAAAGAACAGACGGCTCCTACAGCGACAATGCCAGAGGCGATGCCTGTATGCTGCTTTCGGTAAATATCAGCACAGACACTCCGGTTATTTCCCTTGTCAGTCTTGAACGTGGTATGGGCGTGCCTATTCTGAAAGGCCCGTATGCAGGCCAGTGGGACTGGCTTACACATACTTTCCGTTACGGCGGTGCAGAACTGCTTATGGAAGAAGTAAGCGAATGTCTCAAAGTTGATGTTGATTATTATGTGCGTATCAATTTCAACATCTTTATCCACGCAATAGACTACCTTGGCGGTGTTACAGTAAACTTTGACCGGGCAGAGGCGGAAGCCTTTAAAAATATGGGCTATGGCGAAGCAAAAATCGGCAACAACCACCTTTACGGCGAAATGGCTCTCAATTACGCCCGCCTGCGCTATATCGACAGCGACTGGGTGCGCGTACAGCGCCAGAGAGAGATTGTTCTCTCTGTATTTGAAAAATGCCGTACCAAATCCTTTGAAGAACTGGATGCGCTGGTTGATTCCCTGTTGCCATTGGTCAGAACCAATGTGCCGGAATCAAAGATTGCAGAACTTATGAAGCTTATTCCGTCACTGCCAAAAGCACAGACACAGCAGATGACCATCCCTGTTCAGGGCACTTTCGGCCATATGGTAGGCATGGGCGGCAGAAATATGTTTTCTGTGGATTTTGAGCAGAACTCACAGATTCTCAAAGATTTCCTTTACCCGCAGTACAAAGTTGCCCGGGAACGCCCTATGGATGATACAGCTTCTTCACAGTCAAATAACTCTCGGCAGTAAATTATATATTCAAATGTATTATATATGATATAAATAATATGATAATTTGTACAGTTTTTATTACCTATTTGATTGACGATATAATGCATTGATGTTATAATTTATTAATAAATGTTTTATTTTATACCTTTAGGGGATTATATATAAAACGAAAAATATACACAGCCGAAAACCGGTAAAACGGGTTTCGGCCAAATGCCTTGTATATCACAGAAAGGAAGGATACACATGCGTAAAAAACTCAGTCGCATTCTGGCGCTTATTCTGGCTGTTTCCATTTCACTTAACAGCTTGCCAATGGCCGCTTTTGCGACAAATTCCGAGCCAACTGTTCCGGAAATTGAAATCACTGAAACAGTTGACGACACAAAAGAAGATCCAACAGATCCTATTGACGATTCAACGGAAGATCCTGTTGTAGACCCGGCAGA
>JAFULT010000147.1 GCA_017483145.1 Oscillospiraceae bacterium
CGGCATTGTTACATTCAACGATAGCATCTTTAACTTCCGGTCTGATAGGGTCAATCATACCTGAAAGGCCAAGATAAATCATATCATGTTCAAGGTCAGCTGCTTCGTTGGAAGCAGGTTTTTCGTCATATTTTCTGTAGGCAGAGCAAAGCACGCGCAGTGCCTGGTCGGCCATTTCTTTGTTTGCAGCAAGGATTGTATATTTTACTTTGTCATCCATTGCAACAATCTTACCGTCAATATACGCTTTTGTACAGCATTTCAGCACTTCGTCCGGAGCACCTTTTGTAAACTGGATAAAACCGCCCTGTGGGTCAGCGTGTACTGTACTCATCATCTTTCTGCCGGAGTCAAAAGGAGCTTCGCCTACACGCGGATAATCTGCTTTAAGTGCATCTTTTGAAAGGCCTTCTTTGTTTGCATCATTTACAAGGGCGCATTCTGTCGGTTCTCCAACAGCCTGGCCGTCTTCCAGCTCTGCGTCAGAACACAGTGCCATAGCTGTCAAGTGTAACTTTTCGTCTTCTGTAAAGCGCTGAACAACTGTCATTTTGTTCTGTGTCAGTGTACCTGTTTTGTCTGAACAGATAATCTGTGTACAGCCCAGTGTTTCAACAGCAGTCAGTTTTCTTATGATGGCCTGGTTGGCGCTCATTTTTGTAACGCCGATGGACAGCAGAATTGTAACAACTGCAGACAGACCTTCAGGAATGGCAGCAACAGCCAGTGAAACTGCAACCATAAATGTGTCCAGCATCATTTCGCCTGTAATGCCTGTGGACATATGTCTGAAAATATCAACTGCAAATATGATAACGCAGATTGCAATTACCAGTATTGACAGCAATTTTGAAAGTTCATTGAGTTTTATCTGCAAAGGTGTTTCTTCTTCCTTTGCATTTGTCAGGGCATCGGCAATTTTACCCATTTCGGTTTCCATACCTGTGCCGACTACAACTGCACGGCCGCGGCCGTATGCAACAGTAGAGCCCATATAAACCATATTTTTTCTGTCACCCAGAGGTACTTCGCCGTTTGCTTCAGCTTCCAGCACATCTGCGTGTTTTGTTACAGGCACAGATTCGCCTGTCAGAGCAGCTTCTTCAATCTTCATGCTGGCAGATTCGATAATACGTGCGTCAGCAGGAACAGAGTCCCCTGCTTCCAGTACAATAACATCACCAGGCACCAGTTCTTCACTTCTGATTGTCAGCTGATGGCCGTCACGGATAACCTTTGATGTGGCTGCGGCAATTTCCTGCAATGCCTCAATAGCTGCTTCTGCCTTTGATTCCTGATAAACACCAAGAACTGCATTGATAATAACAACAGCCATAATAATGATAACATCGGCAAAACCTTCGCCGGAATATGCAGCTGTAACCCCGGAAATAGCGGCTGCGATAATCAGAATAATTGTCATCGGGTCAGCCAGCTGATGAAGGAATTTTGAAATAAGGCTTTCTTTTTCGCCTTCCTTCAGTTTGTTAGGACCATATTTTGTCAGTCTTTCAGCAGCTTCTGCAGAAGAAAGACCGGCTTCTGTTACATTCAGGTCCTGCATAATTTTTTGAAAATGTTCAAGATAGTGTTTCAAAACTTTTCTCCTTTTCTGTGTTTTCAGGCTGACAGGTCTTTTCAAACAAAAAAAAGACCTATCCGCCCATAACTGTGCAGATAAGTCTCGTCATTTCATACATTGCCAGAATCAGATGATTCGGTTGTTGGCTTTGTAACAGGTAATCTGTCGACTACTCCCTTATTTAATTAAAGTCTATCACACCAAACTAACATTTGTCAATTGATATTTTTGTGAATATTTGGTAAAAAAGTATCCGCTTAATAGTAAAAATGACCAAAATTTGGCAGTATCACAGCCGCGCCAAAAACAGTAAGCCACAGCAAAGCCAGCCCCCGTATCACAACCAGCATCACTATGCCAAAGAATATCAGCAGGCGGATACCGCGGGAATATTCACCGTCGTCTTTATTGAGATTTTTCATTATGATAAGGGCAACAAGGGCAAGGATGAATCTGCCCACAACGCCAAGGCCCCCCAGAAGATTGAAAGAGTATGAATAGTGCATTTCTGTCTCCTTTTGCTTTATGGTTATATTATGTAGGATAATTGTGTAAAAATCAAGAATATATGGTATAATCATTTAAAAGGCGGTGACAGTATGATATCAATAATTGTAGCATATGACAGAAACAGGCTTATCGGCCGGGGCGGCAGTATGCCCTGGCATATTCCGGGGGAACTGCGCCGTTTCCGCGCCCTGACACAGGGCAATGTGGTGATAATGGGCCGCAAAACCTATGAATCCATAGGCAAGGCACTGCCCGGCAGGATAAATATTGTGCTGAGCAGAGGCAGTTTTGCCGCAGATGACTGCTATACAGCCGGCAGTCTGGCCGCTGCCCTGGAGATGGCAGAGAAAAACTGGCCCGACAGGGAAATATTTATAGGTGGCGGCGGTGAAATTTACAGACAGGCGATGGAAATAACTGACGTATTGTATATCACCGAAATTGACGGAGAATTTGCCGGAGACACTTATTTCCCTGCCTTTGATGAAAATTTGTATAAAAAAGAAGTAAACAGCAGGGTAAGCGGGGATGTGCCATACACCTATGTGAGATATGTGAAAGATGATATGGCAGATGTGCTGAAAAGCGAAAAGGAACTGCACCCCTGTGCACAGCCACAGGACTATATAAAGCTGATTTTCCAGAGCGAATTCGGCCCGGGACATCTGATACCCAGCCCGGACTATGCCAGAAACCGCCTGCAGCAGGAGTGGCAGGATGTGAAGGACCTGCCGGCTGAACCAGGCCAGTACATCGGTGGCGGGTATGTGCGCCTGTGCATAAAAGGCATAAATGAAAACAGGCTGGAAAGCATAAACACAGCCTTTGTAAACAGCGCCAACACAAAGACAGGCAGCGACGCAGGCTTTATGGAAAAGGTGGGGCTGTTTCTGCAGCTGGCCGAAAGCGGATTTTTCAGTTTTGATTACATCACAGCAAAACAGGCAGTGGACGAATATCTGGCCGGGGGAATAAGACCCACCAGCCATACAAAAACCTATCACCGGCACTACCGGCCTGCATACAGGGTGGTAAG
>JAFULT010000148.1 GCA_017483145.1 Oscillospiraceae bacterium
AGGCAAAAAAGCATTCTGGCATACAGCAAGCCACGTTATGGCACAGGCTATTCTTAAATTCATTCCTGATGCAAAACTGACAATCGGCCCAGCTATCGACAACGGTTTCTACTATGATATCGACACAGATGTTGTTATCGGTGAAGAACTGATTGCAAAAATTGAAGAAGAAATGCTGGCTATTGCCAAAGCAGGCAGCGAACTGAAACGTTACAGCCTGCCAAAAGAAGAAGCTCTGGCAAAATTCCCAGGCAACGAATACAAACAGGAACTTATCAATGAACTGCCGGAAGGCGAAGAAATCTCCTTCTACGAACAGGACGGTTTTGTTGACCTGTGCGCAGGCCCACATCTTATGAACCTGAAACCAATCGGCGCAGTTAAAATTATGTCCGTTGCAGGTGCATACTGGAGAGGCGACAGCGAAAACAAAATGCTGACACGTGTTTACGGTATTGCATTCCCTAAACAGAAAGAACTGGAAGAATACCTGAACAGACTGGAAGAAGCCAAAAAACGTGACCACAGAAAACTGGGTAAAGAACTGCGTCTGTTTGAAATGGCTGACGAAGGCCCTGGCTTCCCATTCTTCCTGCCAAACGGTATGATCGTTTACAACACACTGATGGATTACTGGAGAGAAATCCACAAACGTGAAGGCTATGTAGAAATTTCTACACCTATTATCCTGAACCGCGCTCTTTGGGAACAGTCCGGTCACTGGGATCACTATAAAGAAAATATGTACTTCACAAAGATTGATGGTGGCGACTATGCTGTTAAACCAATGAACTGCCCAGGCGGTATGCTGGTTTACAGAATGGAACCACATTCATACCGTGACCTGCCAATGCGTGTTGGTGAAATCGGTCTGGTACACAGACACGAACTTTCCGGCGCTCTCAATGGTCTGATGCGTGTAAGATGCTTCCACCAGGACGACGCTCATATCTTTATGACACAGGAACAGATCCGTGACGAAATCAAAGGCGTTGCAAGACTGTTTGACGAAGTTTACAGCCTGTTCGGCCTGTCCTACCATGTAGAACTGTCCACAAGACCGGAAAACTCCATGGGTTCAGACGAAGAATGGGAAATCGCAACAGAAGGTCTGCGCGGTGCTCTGGAAGACATCGGTCTTGACTACATTGTAAACGAAGGCGACGGCGCATTCTACGGTCCAAAGATTGACTTCCATCTGAACGATGCTATCGGCAGAACATGGCAGTGCGGTACAATCCAGCTTGACATGCAGCTGCCAGAACGTTTTGAACTGGAATACGTTGGTGCTGACGGCGAAAAACACCGCCCAGTTATGATCCACCGTGTTGCTTACGGTTCTATCGAACGTTTCATCGGTATCCTTATCGAACACTTTGCAGGCGCATTCCCAACATGGCTTGCTCCTGTACAGGCAGTTATCATCCCTGTTTCTGAAGCACACAAAGACTATGCTTACGAAGTTCAGAAGAAACTGGACGCAGCAGGCATCCGTGTTAAAGTTGACGACAGAAACGAAAAAATGGGTTACCGCATCCGTGAAAACCAGCTGCAGAAAGTTCCTTACATGCTGGTTGTTGGTGACAAAGAAATCGCTGACGGTGCTGTATCTGTTCGTGCAAGAAAAGAAAATCTGGACGGCGCAATGTCAGTTGCAGACTTTATTGACTACATCGTAGCAGTAATCAAAGAACGCAGACTGTAATATTTAATCAAAATAATACATTTTGTAATACAGACTCCCCCTGTAAAAGCAGGGGGAGTTTTTTGTGCCGTCCGTAATTTGACAAACAGTCTGTAACAGGAATATAATTATAAGGTTGAGTATTAAACATAGTTATGGAGAGAGAAAAATGAAACTGTCCAACAAAGAAATATTTGAAACTGCCCCGGTAAGACAGGCTGTGGTATCCCTTGTGGTGCCTACCATTATCAGCCAGCTGATTACCGTGGTTTACAATATGGCCGATACATTTTTTATAGGCCAGATAGGCGACCCGAACCAGGTGGCAGCTGCCAGCCTGTGTATGCCTATGTTCCTGCTGCTGACAGGCTGTGCAAACCTGTTTGGCATAGGCGGTTCCAGCCTTATCAGCCGCTGTCTTGGCAGCGGTGCTGAAGAAAGGGCAAAGGGTGTTGCAGCCTTCAGCATATGGACTGCCACAGCTGTTGCTCTTGTTTACGGTATTATACTTTACATAGTACGCCCTGTGGTGCTGCCTATGGTGGGGGCAAACCGGGCAACCTACGGCTACTGCAGCCAGTACCTGTTCTGGACTGTTACAATCGGCGGTGTGCCTACCGTTCTCAATGCACTGCTGGCACATCTTGTCCGCAGTGAAGGTCATTCCGGCCGGGCCAGCAAGGGTATGGCCCTGGGCGGTATTATGAATATTATCCTTGACCCTGTTTTTATTCAGGTGTTTAAATTGAATGTGGCAGGTGCCGCCATTGCAACAATGCTGTCAAACACAATTGCCACCCTGTACTTTGTGAACCTTATCCGCAAACAGGGCAATGCAACAGTTATCAGCCTTAACCCTAAATATTACACAGTCAAAATGGGTATTCCGAAGGAAGTTCTGCTGGTCGGTCTGCCAAGCTGTATGATGAACTTTATGGGTGTGTTCTCCAATATCACAATGAACAGACTGATGGCCAGCTATTGCAACGAAGCCGTGGCAGGCATTGGTATTGCAAAGAAAGTTGATATGCTGGCATTTGCAATTGCCACCGGTATGAGCCAGGGTGTTCTGCCGCTGATTGGCTACAACTATTCTGCAAAGAATTACAAACGTATGATGGAAAGCATCAAAACCACCTTTGCCTACAGTATGGTGGTGGCAACTGCAGGTACAGTTTTCCTGCTGACCTGTGCAGGTCCGCTGGTAAGGGCATTTATCAACGACCCGCTGACTGTGCAGTACGGCCAGCTGTTCCAGAGAATCATCTGCATCACCACACCTTGTGTTTCTGTGACAATGATTATCATTACAATGTTCCAGTCCACAGGCAAAAAGCTGATGCCGCTGTGCCTGTCCCTGCTGAGAAAAGGCGGGCTGGATATACCTGTGATGATTCTGATGAACAGCCTTATCGGTGTAAACGGCATTGCATGGGCCACACCGGTGGCAGACACAGGCGCTATGCTGTGTGCAATTATGCGGTTTATCCCGTTCTGGAAACAGATAAAAGCGGAACAGGCAAAAAATTAATATAACTTATACAAAAAACAGGTGAATTTTTCTCACCTGTTTTTTATTTTAATCATATACTTGAAAGCATCTTTAATGGTATACTGAATACAGAATAAATGTTTATATTTAAACTTTTGGAGGTAAATTATGAACAAAAGAGAACGCTTTATGAAATTCCTCAACAACGAACCTGTGGACAGAGCCCCTGTGGCATTTTTCCACCATTTTACAGCAAATGATGAATGGTTCAAAGGTCTGGTAAGCCCTGAAATCTACGAAAAGAACATTGACGGACACCGCAAGGCAAGAGAAGTTTTTGACCCGGATGTAATCAAGGTTATGAACGATTCTCTGATGATTATGATGTGCGATGTTTCAATGGTTAAAGAACCTGCTGATTTAAGAAAAGTTACACCGCCTGCAATGGATTCTGCATGGATGCAGAAAACAAAGGAACTGACAATCCGCTCCCTGGAATTCTACAAAGACAGCGATGCACCAAAATATGCCACAGGTTTTTCACCGTTTATGTGCCTGCGCGCCAGCTTCAGCGCTACACCGGGCTTTGATAACTACCGTGAAATGCTGATTGACTTTGTGCAGAAAGACCCTGATTCCTTCCTGTACTGCCTTGACAAAATTGCAGATACAATTATGCCGCTGAATGAAATGCTGGTTAAAGAATGCGGTGCAGAAGGCATCTACTTCTCTGTAAACAACCAGAGCCATTTCTTCCCGGATGAACTGTACCGGAAATATGTTGTGCCAAGCGACAAAAAGGTTATTGCCCACGCAAATACACTCAGCGATATCAACCTTTTGCACATCTGCGGCTATGCAGGCAAAGCAAACAATCTGGAACTGTTCAAGGATTATGATATTGCCGGCTTCAACTGGGCTGTACACGCAGAAGGCGTTTCCCTGGCAGAAGGCAAAAAGCTGTTCGGCGGAAAACCTGTATTCGGCGGTTTTGAACAGGATACAGTAATCTACACAGGCACAAGAGAAGAAGTGGAAGAATTTACATACAAAATCCTGGACGAAGCAGGACAGACAGGCATTATGATTGGCTGTGACTGTACAGTACCATACGATATTGACGACAACAGACTGGAATGGGTGCGTCAGGCCTGCATCAAATATGCTGAAAAGAATTGATTTACATAAGGAAAGCACGGCGTATACCGTGCTTTTTTGTATAAAAAGAAACGGACAGCCTCCCCAAGCTGCCCGTTTCTTGTATTTTGTGAGAAAAGTGTTTATGCTAATTTTGCTTATAATCATATTCAAGTCCGCTTTTTTGTATTTAAGCTTGACCTTTCTGCAATTTCAATATATCATTAAAATAGCAATAAATCAAATTAATGAATTTTATAACAATAATAAATATTTTTTATATGTGAGGTAACTATGGAAATACGTCAGTTGACCACATTTGTAACAGCAGCACAGATGAGCAGTTTTTCCAAAGCCGCAGAAAGTCTGGGGTATACCCAGTCTGCCGTGACAATACAGATAAAAAATCTGGAAGAAGAGCTGGGCACAAAGCTGTTTGACCGCATGGGCAAGCAGGTAAGCCTGACCGGCTACGGCAAAGACTTTCTGACCCACGCCATAAAAATTCTCAAAGAGGTAAACCAGGCAAAGCTGGCGGTAAAAGGGCAGACAGAACTGAACGGCAGCATCACAATCGGCACAAATGAATCCCTGTGCTTTACAAAACTGCCTGCCATACTGACCTATTTCCGTGAACATCACCCCAAAGTAAACATAAAAATACTGTTTGATTCCCCGGACCCGCTGCTGGAAATGCTGGACCACGGCAAAATTGACCTGGCATATTTTCTGGACGAGCCGCGCTACAGCAACAGCTGGCACAAAGAGATGGAAGAAAAAGAGCCTATAGTTTTTGTGTGTGCCCGCCGCTGCCGCTTTACAGGGCAGAAAGGGCTGAAGGTGGAGGATTTTCTGGACCAGCCTTTCTTTCTTACCGAACAGAACGCCAACTACCGCCGCGCCCTGGACAATTTCCTTGCCAGCAGAAAAATATCCCTTGTGCCCTTTGTGGAAATCAGCGATACTGAATTTATCCTTAAAATGGTAGAGCTGAACAACGGTATGTCTTTTCTTCCACATTTTGCAGTGCAGAAAAGTGTGGAGGAAGGCCGACTGTCCATCCTTGATGTGGCAGAACCGGATATCAGTATGTACCGTCAGATTTTTTATCACAGGGACAAAATTCTTACACAGGAAATGGAAGAATTTATCCGTGTTGCAAAAATGGATTTATAAAAAAACAGACCGCATATGCGGTCTGTTTTGCTTTTTGTATACAGATAATCACCAGCTATACTGGTGGAAAATGCTTTAGCTTCAAGCATTAAGCGAAGCGAAATGTCATTCCGAGCATAAGCGAGGAATCTTTGCAATTAAAGAAACATAAAAATAATTGCTCTACAGAAAGCTGTAGAGCAAAGATTCTTACCCTGAAGGGCACGCGTCGACTCGTTACACTCGCTCAGAA
>JAFULT010000149.1 GCA_017483145.1 Oscillospiraceae bacterium
AGGAAAACTGGGAACCGATTACAGGGGACATTGAGTTTAAAAATGTAAGCTTCAAATACCCTGACAGTGAAACCTACGTGCTGGAAAACTTCAACCTTAAGGTAAAGGCCGGCACCTGCGTGGCTATAGTAGGGGCCACAGGTGCAGGCAAATCCACACTGGTAAACCTTGTGTGCCGTTTCTTTGAACCCACCAGCGGCCAGATTCTGATAGACGGCCGCGACTACCGCGAAAGAAGCTACCTGTGGCTGCAGTCAAATCTCAGTTATGTGCTGCAGACACCGCACCTTTTCAGCGGCACAATAATGGACAACATCCGTTATGCCAACCCACAGGCCACCCAAGCAGAGGTAATCGATGCCGCAAAACAGGCCCAGGCACACCGGTTTATCACAAAACTGCCGGACGGCTACAACACTGATGTGGGCCAGGGCGGCGACAGGCTGTCCACGGGGCAGAAACAGCTGGTAAGCATCGCCCGTGCAATCCTGGCAAAAGGCAAAATCCTGGTAATGGACGAGGCCACCTCCTCTGTTGACACACAGACAGAGCAGATGATAAACGGTATGACAGACCAGCTGTTGAAAGACCGCACCAGCTTTATAATTGCACACCGCCTGTCCACGGTAAAAAATGCAGATGTTATCATTGTGGTGGACGAAGGCAGGATTATCGAAATGGGCACCCACGCCCAGCTGCTGCGTGCAGAAGGCCACTATTACCGTATGTACACCGGTCAGTGGGAAGAAAAACGGCAGGACGAATTCTTTAAACAGCTTCACAGCACAGACAAATAATATGATTACAGGCGGATTTCCCGCCTGTTTTTTTTGCAATGTGAAAATTCTGTGCAAGCTTTGTGAAATCGGCACAGAAAAGCTTACAAACGACATATATAAATGTTATAATCTGAATGCCGGAAACGGCAAATAATTTATTGTGAGGTGAAAATATGGACGGCAGTAGTTACGAGCGAATACAGGACAGGTTTTTCATAAATTGTCATAATTCAGTCGGAATATTGCCGGCTGTATTCTGACTGCTCTTTTCACGGGTACATATATGATTTACCATTGTCCGCTCTGACTGCATCTGCAAAGACCGCAGCCCACAGGACAATGGCTTTTTTTGCCTTTTCTGTGTCAGCGTGCTGTCTTTGGACTGTTTGTAAAGGAGGAAGGCACAATGACAAAAGAAAAAATCACAACAGTATTTCCTGACTACACAGGGGAAATAACAGCGGTTATAACCAGTAATCTGTCTCCAAAGGTTATGCAGGACAGACTGCAGGGCTATCACGAAAAGGATATTGCCGCCGCTTTGCCATTGCTGACAGAACAGCAACGCAGCAGGCTGTATGCCTTGCTGGACAGCGCACAGCTGCCGGCAGTTATAGAATATGCAGATAACATATCTGCATATCTTGGGGAGCTTCCGCTGAAAAAACGCCTGGATGTACTGAATTCAATGGACACCCAGGCGGCTGTAGAGTATATCCGCACACTTGACCGGTCGCTGCGCAATACCATAATGGAACTGATGGATACCGATGTACAGGCGCAGATTCGCCTGCTGTCATCATATTCACAGAATGAAATAGGCAGCAGGATGACCGCCAATTTCATTTCTGTAAACAGTAGCTGTGATGTAAAAACTGCAATGGCAGAGCTTATCCGCCAGGCAGCAGAAAATGACAACGTATCCACAATTTATGTAACCGATGACACAGGTGTGTTTTATGGAGCGGTAGATCTGAAAGACCTGATTATATCCAGGGCACGGGAAAGAATTACAGATATCACAGTTACATCCTACCCATATGTTTATGCAGATGAACAGACAGACATCTGTGTGGAACATATCAGAAGCTATGCAGAAGACTCTGTGCCAGTGCTGGATTCAGCCAACAGGCTGGTGGGGGTTATCACTGCCGCAGAGATAGCAGACCTTATTGACGAAGAAATGTCTGAAGACTATGCAAAGCTGGCAGGTCTTTCCGCAGAAGAAGATATGAATGAGCCTTTGATGCACAGCGTGAAAAAGCGTCTGCCCTGGCTTGTGGTACTGCTGGTGCTGGGGCTGCTGGTATCCGGAGTGGTAGGAATATTTGAAAAGGTAATAGCCACCATTACAGTGGTGGTGTATTTCCAGTCACTTATTCTGGATATGGCAGGCAATGTGGGTACCCAGTCCCTGGCAATCACTATCCGTGTGCTTATGGACGAAAACCTTACACCTGCCCGGAAATTGCATCTGATAGCAAAAGAAGGTAAAGTAGGCCTGTGTAACGGGCTTATACTGGGCAGCCTGTCCTTCGTGTTTATCGGACTGTACCTCCATTTGCTCAAAGGAGAAGGGCTTGTGCTGGCTTTTGGTGTTTCTGGCTGTACAGCTGCGGCACTGGTAGTGGCTATGTTTCTGTCCAGCCTGTCCGGCACAGTAATACCGATAATTCTGAAAAAGCTGAACTTTGACCCTGCTGTGGCATCCGGCCCGCTGATTACCACAGTAAATGACCTTGTGGCCGTGGTGGCGTATTATGGTCTGGCACGGATAATGATAACCGGACTTTTGGGGCTATAAACAGGGAAAATATGGGTGCAGACAGGATTTTGCACCCATAAAAAATTTTTTTAAAAAAATTTTAAAAAAAGTGTTGACAAATTGATTTTTCTGTAATATAATAATCAAGCACTCAAGAGTGCGCTAAGTGTGGCGGTATAGCTCAGTGGCTAGAGCAACCGGTTCATACCCGGTAGGTCGTAAGTTCAAATCTCACTGCCGCTACCACATTTGGCCCGTTGGTCAAGCGGTTAAGACACCGCCCTTTCACGGCGGTATCACGAGTTCGATTCTCGTACGGGTCACCAGTTTCTGGCGCTATGGATATAGCGCCAGAAATTCTCTAAAATAACAGCAACAGCTGATGATATAGATTAGTAGGACCGGCAACAGCCAGTCCGGAGTTTTTAAAAAAACGGCGAAAGCCGTTCACATATATGGCCCGTTGGTCAAGCGGTTAAGACACCGCCCTTTCACGGCGGTATCACGAGTTCGATTCTCGTACGGGTCACCAAGAAGCAGTAGACTGGATAGTTTACTGCTTTTTATTTTTTGCAATAATTTGCGGCCGAGAATCTCACGCGTTCGATTCCACGACTGGCAGCTGCGCTGCTCCCTGTGTAAGTTCCACCAGCGGAAAATTGTTCGCTCACTTTCCAATTTTCCGGGTGTCACATATTGTACGGGTCACCAAGAAGCAGTAAGTCGGATGATTTACTGCTTTTTATTTTTTGCAATAATTTGCAGGCGAGAATCTCACGCGGCCGGATTCGTACTGAAAAACAATCGTCGCATACGTCGACGGCATAAATGCCCTCTTGTCTGCTCGTTGTTTTCCCGTCCTCGCCAGAGCCGGCACACCCCTTGTCACTTCGTGACATTCCCCTCACAGGGGGACCTCCGCCTTCCTTTATCTGCCACCGGCAGCGGTCGGCTCCGTCACAGGCAAAACCATCCCAGCAACAGGGGATAAGATTTTGCTTTACATTTTGTTCCGGCGGGTATAAAATTATTGTGTAAATTGATACGGCCCATTGGTCAAGCGGTCAAGACGTCGCCCTCTCACGGCGAAAACAGGGGTTCGATTCCCCTATGGGTCACCAAAAAACAGCAGGTCCGCACCTGCTGTTTTGCTTTGTATAATGTTTTTGTGGAATCAGGGTTTACCGCGCATTGGAATATTCCCCCACAAATATTACAATTCTGTAACCTTGTGTGAAAATTTGGCGAATGTGGCATTCAGCTACTTGAAAACCCTTTTTCAATAGAATATAATCATATAGAGAATATGAACTGAGGTGATAATTTGGCAAAATTCAGAACTCCTGAAGAAAAGAAAAAATTCAGAGAACAGCAGAGACGCAGAAAGCTGGCAATGTACAGCTGTATGGCTGCGTTTGTTCTGGTGGTTTCTTTTATTATAGTAAAAGCTGTGGAAATGCTGGCAGGCATTACATCTACAGAGGTAATCGTGCCAAAGGGTGCTTTGCAGCAGCCAAATACAGATGTTGTAAAACAGGCAGAAAGCTGGTCTGACTACACAGGGGAAGTGGCACAGACAATCAACCTGGTTGAACCTGCCGGCGAAATGTCAATGGTGCAGGTAATGGAAAACGGCAAGGTGGATATTTCCTACTTTGACGATGTTCTGTTCCTGGGGGACAGTCTGGCAGACGGTTTCAAGGTATACACCCGCACAGGTTCCCTTGCACTCAAGGATTCTGCAGCAGGCTATCTTACACAGAAAAGCACCACACCCCGCACTTTCCTGCAGCCGGGGGTTATGGTGGACGCAGGCTCCGGCCCGGTTGACGTTTGGGCGGTAATAGAGCAGAAACAGCCAAAGAAAATGTATATCACTCTGGGTACAAATGCACTTATGAGCATGGACACAGAAACATTTATAGACAATTACAGACAGCTGATTGACAAAATCAGACGGACAACACCGGACACAATCATCTATGTAACCACAGTTACACCTGTTACAGCCTGGAAAGGCCAGGAAGAACCGCGTATGTCCTTTGACAGAATCTACAGCTACAATCAGCGGATTACAAAGATGTGTGTTGAAAAGGACCTGGCCCTTATCAACCTGTACGACGTGCTGAAAAGTTCCAGCGGCTATCTGCGAGAAGAAATTGCAGCAGGGGACGGCTATCATCTGACACCTACAGGTTATCAGCAGTGGCTGGACTATCTGATTTCACACACTGTGTACAACCCGTCAAATATCTATGTATAATATTTACCCGGACTGGCAGCAGTCCGGGTTTTTTGTGGGGTAAATTCCGTAGGGGCGGGGTTCCATCCCCGCCCGTTGCCGGTTCGCCATGTCCGACACCGCAGGTGGCGACTGTGTGCGAATGGCCGCCATAGCTAAATGCGGCCAAGGCAAAGCGGGTTCCATCCCCGCCCGAAAAACGGGACGGGAAACCCGTCCCCTACGCTTGTCTTCCTGAACAGGCTTTGCCTGTGACGTGTGCCCTTTAGGGTAAGAATCTTTGCGGCTGGAATACAGCATTAAAACCTGCAACAAAAAAGAGATGGCATATACCATCTCTTTTTTATTTCTGATATGAAATTAGAAGTTGGTTTTCTTGATTTCAAAGTGTGCCTGTGGGTGTGCACATACAGGGCACATTGCAGGAGCTTTTTTACCATAGTGTACGTGGCCGCAGTTTGCGCAGTACCATACAACAGCTTCTTCTTTTTCAAATACTGTGCCGCCTTCAACGTTTGCAAGCAGTTTCAGATATCTTTCTTCGTGGTCTTTTTCAATTTTGCCTACTGCTTCAAACAGGTAAGCAATTTTTGTAAAGCCTTCTTCTTTTGCTTCTTCAGCCATTCTCTTGTACATATCTGTATGTTCATAGTTTTCGCCTGCAGCTGCATCTTTCAGGTTTTCAACTGTTGCTGGAATTTCATCGTTGTGCAGCAGTTTGAACCACAGTTTTGCGTGTTCTTTTTCGTTGTTTGCTGTTTCGATAAACAGGTCAGCAATCTGGTTGTAACCTTCTTTTTTAGCCTGTGATGCATAGTATGTGTACTTGTTTCTTGCCTGGCTTTCGCCTGCAAATGCTTCCATCAGGTTAGCTTCTGTTTTTGTACCTTTTAAATTCATAATAATCCTCCGTTTTGTGTATCGCCTTTTTGGCATTATTTACTTTTTTCAAGACAGCTTGTGCATAAGCCATCAAATAAAATCTGATGCGCATTTATCTGTCTCCCGCCTATATTATAACACATCTGATTGATGTTTTCCATATATGGCAGGTCAAGATCGCTTACATCGCCACATTTTTCACATATAAAATGGTAATGTGAGTGCAGGTTGTGGTCATACCTGTCTGCCGAGCCAAAGATTTTTACCCTTGCCAAATCATGAGAGTCACACAACTTGTTCAGGTTTCTGTAAACCGTGGTGCGGCTGATCTGCGGATATTTTTCGTGAACATAGTTGTAGACATCGTCTGCAGTAGGGTGGTTGGCCAGGGCGTGTACAGCATCCAGCGTCAAAGTGCGTTGAAATGTATTTCTCTGGTTCATAGTGTCCCCCCTTCATCAATATCCTTAATGATATAATATACTATTAAGCTTTAAATGTCAATAGGTATATAGTAAATATTTTGTACAAATATAATTTTTTCATTTTGTGTAAATTGTCCTATAAGCGGGGGATTTATAAATCGCCCCGCACAGTGGGTTATCCACAAATGACAGAATGCATATCTGTACGGTCATTACTGCATCCCGTCCAGCAGCTGTGCCAGTGCACCGGCAAAGGCGGCGGCAGAGTTTTTGGCCTGCTGCAGGGTGGACCCGTGTGTGCCTATTTCCACCAGCAGGCTGCCTGTGGTCAGCTGCTGGTTGTAATTGCGGTAGTCAAACAGCACAGGGCGGGCAAGACCGGGCCGGCTCTTGCCCAGCTGATTCTGCAGATTGGTGGCAAATTTCAGGTTTTCAAGGTAATTGGGCATATTCATATATCCGTTGTCCCGTCCGCTGATAATCATTATCTGGGCATATTTGGTGCTGTTTATGTTGACAACAGGATTTATCAGCCGGCCGTTTCTCTCCACGGCATCGCGGTGGATATCCAGCACAATCTTTATTGAAGGATACTTTTTCAGATAATTTTCCACTGTGGCCTTGCTTAAATCATAGCTGCCGTTGTAGGACGGATAGTCGTGAAGGGTGACATCCTGTATTGTATTATACCCCAAATTGTTCAGGGTATCAGCCATAACCTTGCCGACAGCTGTCATATTTCTGCTGTTGTCGGTACTGCGGTAAGCATAGCTGCTGTCATAAGCCATATCAGCTGTGGGCACATAGCTTTCGGTGGCGTGGGTATGGTAAATAAGTATCTGGGGCTGGCTGCTGTTCTTTTCCACTTTAAAAGAAACCGGCTGCAGCATAATGTCTTTTATCTGCGCAGCTGACAGATGGGTAAGATTCTTAAGATAACAGTATTCCTTTTTCAGCACTATGTCGCTTTCGGCCGAAGAGAAAAATTCCTCCATCACGTTGTAAGCCGGGTGGCAGCTTTCCGCCTGTGTGCTGACAGGCAGGCTGTCACCGCCGGAAAACAGGTCAAATGAAAAATCTGAAAAAGGGTTCTGTGCGGACACAATGCCCTTTTCGGCACCGGTATTTTTCAGATAATCCAGCGCCCGGGCAGGCCGCATTGCCCCCACGGCAAAACCCAGCCAATGGGAAGAAAAAAGTATAAACACAGCAGATGGTAGAAAAATGCTCCGTATATTGAAAAATCTGCCAATTTTCTGCAAAAAATCACCACCAAAATCAATATCTTACCTTTAAATCTATGCAAAGCTGTGTTATAATATACAGGTTGAAAAAAGGATTTGGCAAATTTTTAAATTGTATAAAAAAACACTTGCAATTTAGAAATAAAAATGGTATTATAATTAATACTGTCACAGTAATAAAGGAGGTGGGATCATGCCAAACATTAAATCTCAGAAAGACAGAGTAGTTCAGTCCAAAAAGGAAAATCTTCGCAACAAAGCTGTGAAAAGCAACCTTAAAACAGTTATCAAAAAAGCAGACATTGCTGTAGCTGATGGTTCCGCTGACGCACAGAAGGCAGTTGTAGAAGCAGTATCTACAATCGACAAAGCTCGTTCAAAAGGTATTCTGCACAAAAACACAGCAGCTAGAAAAGTTTCCAGAATGATGAAAAAAGCTAACGCTGCAAAATAATTGAAGTGAATAATAACCGCTCTTACCGGAGCGGTTTTTGTTTTGGCATATATCTGCGGAAAAATTTTCCTGTTTTAACAGTTTTCACACAAACAGATGTTATTTTATGCTTGTAAGCAATTTTGCCATATTTAAGGAGAGAAAGATTATGATTATGTCAATCATTATTGGTGCAATCGTAGGTATGATTGCAGGTAACATCATGAAAAGCCATTACAGCCTGCTGATGAATATCATCATCGGTATGGCAGGTTCTGCCGTTGGCCATTTTCTGTTTGGTCTTATCGGCTTTTCCGCATACGGCCTGGCAGGTATCATTGTGGACATTGCCGGCGCATGCCTTGTAATTTATCTGGCAAGAAAAATTGCATAATAACCAGCAAAAACAGAGACCGGACTGTATATACAGCCCGGTTTTTTGTTTATTAACAACTTTGTAAATAAATAATTAACAAAAAATTCCTCCGGTGTTGAAAATTAATACAAACCCAATTAAATTATCACTTTTCTGTTTTACAATTGAAGTGTAGACAGTAAACCGAAGGAGATGTGACTATGGCTTACAAAAGAATACTTACAATACAGGATATTTCCTGTGTGGGACAGTGCTCCCTGACAGTGGCACTGCCTGTGCTGTCTGCCTGCGGAGTGGAAACAGCCATTTTGCCATCTTCTGTGCTGTCCACCCATACAACAGGCTTTTACGGCTACACCTTCCGTGACCTTTCAGAGGATATGCCTGCCATAAAAGACCATTGGGTAAAGGAAAATATCAGCTTCAGCGCTGTCTATACAGGCTATATGGGCAACGCAAAGCAGATTGACTGTGTGCTGGATATATTTGATTCCACACTGGAAGAAGGCGGGCTGAAAATTGTAGACCCTGCCATGGCAGACCACGGCAGTCTGTACCCGGGTTTTGACCGGGAGTTTGTGCAGGCAATGAAAGGTCTCTGCGCACAGGCTGACTGGCTGCTGCCAAACCTTACAGAAGCCTGCCTGCTGACAGGCACAGAATACAGGGAAGAATACGACAGGGCATATATTGATGAAATACTGGCAAAGCTGACTGCCATCGGCTGTAAAAACATTGTGTTCACAGGGATTTCCTACACGCCGGAAACCACAGGTGTGGTGGTGTATGAAAATGGAAACTACTCCTATTATGAACACGAAAAACTGCCAAAAGGCAGCCACGGCACAGGCGATATATACGCTTCTGCCTTTACAGGCTCACTTATGGCAGGTAAAACAGCCTTTGAAGCTGCAAAAATCGCCGCTGACTATGCTGTGGAATGCATAAAGGAAACACTGGCAGACCCGGACCACTGGTACGGCCCAAAGTTTGAGCCTGTACTTTACAAACTGATTGAAATGCTGAAATAAGTAACTTATCCTCATAAACAGGAAAAACTGTCTGTAAAACGCTGAAAACCGGACTGTATATACAGCCCGGTTTTTGGTTTGTGCGCCGGCATTGCCCGGCACCCTTGCGTCTTATGCCGGAATTACAATATCCGGCTTTTGTGACAATGCACCAGCCCCCGCCCGTTAAATCCCACACAGCAAAAACCACCGGCGGCACCGGCAATGTCATTGATGTAAGAGAATGTCATTCCGGGCAAAGGGAGGAATCGCAAAAACACTTAAGTAATATTTATTGCGATGCTTCGGCTTACAGCCTCAGAATGACATTTTGTTTTTATTTTACAGATTGTTATTTTATAAATTTGATTAACTTAATGACATTGGACAGAAATGTCTGCTTTTGTTTTTTGAAATATCAAATCGTAGGGGCGAACTGTGTTCGCCCGTTGCCGGTTCGCCATGTCCGACACCGCAGGTGGCGACTGTGTGCGAATGCCCGCCGCGGCTGAACGCGGGCAAGGCAAAGCAGCTTCCAAACCGCCTGCATCCGAAAGGGGTTCGGGGAAATACTTTTCCCCGAGTATTAATCGCTGTGGCTGCGGAGAGCAGGCAGAGAGCCAGGGGCGGCCAAACGAAGTGCAGGCTGGCAGGTGGCGATATGCTTGCGTAAATCGAGGAAAAATTACAGTGCGAAGGAGCGAAGTGACTGAGGTTTGTAATTTTTACCGGTTTGTAGCAGACTAAAGTTTCCACACACTGTGCAGCGTTGGGGGTATGGGGGTATCGCAAACCCCCATGTTTTGGTTACTTTTGCGCCAAAAGTAACGCCAGCGCAGCGTCAGAAAGTTTTTATTTACATAAAAGTTCTAATCATAATAAAAACAAAAAGAGGGCATTTGCCCCAATGTCATTAAGATAAGAGAATGTCATTCCGGGCAAAGTGAGGAATCACAAAAACACTTAAGCAGTATTTAATGCGATTCTTCGGCTTTCAGCCTCAGAATGACATTTTGTTTTTATTTATCAGATTGTTATTTTATAAGTATGTCAGACAGCCGGCTGAACTGTTTAAGGCTCAGTTTTTCCGGTCTTACCATAGGGTTTTCGCCTATCTGTGCCAATGCGGCTTCGATATCAGCCTTTGGCATACCCAGAGTGGAAGAAACGCTGTTCACAAAGGTTTTTCTTCTCTGTGTAAAGGCCGCCCTTATAAGGCGGAACATATTTTTTTCGTTGGCAGGGACAATGTCGTTTTCCTGTTTCACATCCAGTCTGATTACACTGCTGGTAACCTTTGGAGGCGGATAGAAAGACCCCGGAGACACGCTGAAGCACATCTTGGGCACAGAATAATACTGCACCGCCAGGCTGATTGCACCTGTCTCCCTGCTTTTTTCCGGGGCACACAGGCGCTGTGCGGCTTCTTTCTGCACCATTACTGTGATATTGTCCACAGGCAGGCGGTCTTCCAGCAGTTTCATAATAATAGGGCTGGTGATATAGTATGGCAGGTTGGCACATACCACCACACGCATATCACCGAACTTTTCCTTTATCAGCCGGTTAAGGTCAACATTGAGAACATCGTCAAAAATTATTTCGATATTGTCAAAATCTGCCAGTGTTTCTTCCAGCAGGGGTTTCAGCGTGGTGTCAATTTCAATGGCCACAACCTTGGCGGCATTTTTTGCCAGTTCACTGGTAAGCACCCCGACACCCACACCTATTTCAATAACACCTGTGTTTTCATCAACTTCGGCGTGCTGGCATATGCGCGGACATACAGACGGATTTACAATAAAGTTCTGACCGAACTTTTTTTCAAATGTAAAGCCGTATCTTTCGCTTAATTCTTTTATATATGATAAATTTGTAAGTGGTTTAGTCATTGTTTGGCTCAAATTTCATAAATGGTCTTGGGTATAATGAGATTACAGGTTCCATATAGTAGCTGCCGTTCTGGCCGCATTCTATTATCGGTGTTTCGTTCACATCTTCGCAGAATTCGCTGATAACCTGTCTGCAGGCACCGCAAGGTCCGCTTTCGGCAGGTTCATCGTCAGCCCCTACAACTGCCAGTGCTTTGAAGGTCATACAGCCTTCGGACACCATTTTGAATATGGCTGTTCTTTCGGCACAGTTTGTCAGACCGAAGGATGCATTTTCAATGTTGCAGCCGCCGTAGATAACGCCGTCACTGCCCAGTACAGCAGCCCCTACCTTGAATTTGGAATAAGGTGCATAGGCGTTTAAACGGTATTGGATGGCGCAGTCCACCAATGCCTTGATTTCTTCCCGTGAAAGCTTTGTCATAAAATTTCTCCTTTCAGATTTTCTCTTATATAATGATACCAAATATATCTGCTTTTTTCAATTTTTAATTAAATAATGTTGATTATTTATATAAAATATTTTAAAATATTAATATTGATTTACAGGAGACAGAGATTATGAGAAGAAACAAGACCAACTATTATCTGGATATTGCCGAAACTGTGTCTGCCCGCGGCACCTGCCTGCGCAGAAACTACGGTGCAATCATCGTAAAAAATGATGAAATTATCTCCACAGGCTATGTGGGTGCACCACGCGGCAGAAAAAACTGCTGTGACATCGGCAGATGTGTGCGCCAGGAACTGAACATCCCACGCGGCGAAAGATACGAAGTATGCCGTTCTGTCCACGCAGAGGCAAACGCAATCATCTCTGCCCCAAGACACGAAATGATCGGCGCCACAATGTACCTGTGTGGCAAGGAAGTTTCTGACGGCAGCTACATCAAAAATTCCAACAGCTGTTCAATGTGCAAGCGTATGATTATCAACGCAGGCATCAAGACAGTTATCATCCGCGATTCAAAGGAAGAATTCCGCACAATTGATGTGGACAGCGAATGGGTGGAAAATGACGAAAGCCTGGACGGCGTATTCACATACTGATAAAAAAATGAAGCACAGCCACGGCTGTGCTTTCTTGATGTTTGTATTAAAAAATGAAAGGGGTTCGGGGAAATACACCCTGAAAAGTTATCGTCGCGTACAGCGACGGGCTAAAGCCCCTCTTGTCCGCTCGTAACTTTCCCTTCCTCCGCCTCCCTTCATCCGCCACCGGCGGCGGTCAGCTCCGTCACCCGAGTATTAATCGCTGTGGCTGCGGAGAGCAAAAATATTTCAAGGGCTTTAGCAGGTTGAAACATTTTTGCGAAAATCGCGCAGAAATTTGTCGAGCG
>JAFULT010000150.1 GCA_017483145.1 Oscillospiraceae bacterium
GCACAAACCAGATGCAGAGCACTGGATGCCTGCAGGGGATGCAAAGGATACAGCAGCAGGCGCTGTGCTGATAATGACAATAGGTGCTGTTGTGATAGCTGCAATAATGTTTACAGACAATTTTGGTATAAGAGAGCTGAAAGAATTTTATTTTGGCAATATCACACATATCGCAGGACTTGCTGCCTATATAATTCTCTCATACTTTTTTATCACTATGGACAATTATAGAAAAAAGGATAAATAAATGGAAAATTCCAAATCAATTTTTGTTGCCCTTGTGGGCAAACCAAATGTTGGCAAATCATCACTTATGAATCTCATTCTTGGTGAAAAGATTGCCATTGTTACACAGAAACCACAGACAACCCGTACAAGCATTACAGGTATTCTTACCAAAGGTGTTACACAGTTTGTGTTTATGGATACACCGGGTATCCACACTCCTAAAACAAAACTGGGTGAAAGAATGGTAAAAACCAGCACAAAGGCTATTGCTGATGTGGACCTGGCTGTAATGCTGTTTGAACCCTACAACGAATTCAACGAAGCAGAGCTGGCACTTATTGATAATATAAGGAAAGCAAGAATTCCAGCTGTTGCTGTTCTTAATAAAAAAGATACAATCAAAAAAGAACAGGATGCACAGGAACAGTGTGCAAAAATAATGGACCTGGGTGTTTTTGATGATGTAATGGTTATTTCTGCCAGAGAAAATGAAGGCGTTGACCGGCTTATGGACAAAATTGACAGTTATGCAATGGAAGGTCCGCATTACTTTGACGATGATGCAGTTACAAATATGCCGGAAAAGGTTATTGTAGCTGAAATTGTGCGCGAAAAACTGCTTCTCAATATGAGAGATGAAATCCCTCATGGTACAAATGTAGAAGTTGAATCCTTCAAGGAACGCAGGGATAAAAACCTTATTGATATCAGCGTTGTTATTTACTGTGAACGTAAAAGCCACAAAGGTATGATTATCGGCAAGCAGGGTGCAATGCTGAAGAAAATCGGCTCACAGGCCAGAGCGGATATAGAAGACTTCCTTTCTGCAAAGGTAAATATGCAGTGCTGGGTAAAAGTCAAGGAAGACTGGCGCGATTCCAACTATATCCTCAACGACTTCGGTTTTAAAGACGAATAATACGGATTATTTTTCCACCTTTAATCTGATGAAATCTGCATAAAATAGATTCACACAGATTAAAGAGGTGGTTATATGAATAATGATTACTGGCAGCAGTTTCTCAGGACAGGCTCTGTCCGGGATTATATCAGCTACAGAAACAGCATATCTTCACAAAAAGACGAAAACAATGGCAAATCAGACAATAAAAGTAACGGGAATAGTAATAAAAGAGACAAAAACCAAAGAAAATGACAAGATTATCACTGTTCTTACAAAAGAACTTGGTGTTATAGGCATTTACGTAAAAGGCGCTATGAGATTGAAAAACAAATTTCATAGCGCTACAGGTTTGTTTACATACAGCGAATTTGTACTTTTTGAATCCCGTTCTTCAGAGCTGTATCAGCTCAATGAAGCCACTGTAAAGCATATCTTCCACCGGTTGAGCACAAACGTGGAATACCTTGCCCTTGCAATGTATATGTCAGAACTGGTGTGCGAAGTTACTGTGCCTGATGATATGAACAATGAGATATTGCGCCTGTTTCTCAATATGCTCCATATGCTTACAACGCAGAAATGGTCGGTTTCATTGTGCAAGGCTGCTTTTGAAATGCGCCTGCTCAGTGACACTGGTTACAGGCCCAATCTGGTTGGTTGCAAACGTTGCGGCAAATATGAAACGGATATGTTTTTCTTTGATAATGAAAACGGGGAAATAATATGTGGCCAATGTGCAAAAAGTTATGACAAAGGCTATTATATTGCTGAAATGCCTACTATTATGGCTTTGCGATATCTTGCATATGCAGACCTGGAAAAAATGTTCACTTTCAATATTACAGGAGCTTTCCGTTATCAGCTGTGCCGGATATGTGAAAAATATCTGCTGGAGCACACAAGATATGACTACAAAACATTGGATTTTTACAAGAGTGTACACATAGAGGAGAAATTATTTTGAAAATCAAAAGTCTAAAAGCTATAGAATTCAACCGGATTCTGGCTCAGCTCAGTGAACTGTGTATATTTGCTGACAATAAAAAACAGGCGCTGGAACTTATGCCGGGCGCAGATATAGAGTTTGTAAGGGAAGAACTGCTTAAAGCAGATGTCCTTACATCTTATATTTACAAATATTCAGACCCCCGCCTTGACAGTGCACAGGGTGCATATGAAGCTGTTGTGCACAGCCAGAAAGGTGCTATGCTTTCCTGTGCCGAACTGCTTACAGTTGCCAGAATGTACCGCAACTTTGACAGGATAAAAAAATGGTATTTCCGGTATGAAAGAAATGACAGTATTCTTGACTGGCAGGTTTCTTCCATTACAGAAAATCCGCATCTGGAAAAAGCTATCTCTGATGCAATTTTATCAGATAATCAGGTGGCGGACACAGCAAGCGACGGTCTGTACGATGTAAGAAGAAAGATAAAACAGGCAGAAAGTTCTGTAAGGGAC
>JAFULT010000151.1 GCA_017483145.1 Oscillospiraceae bacterium
CGCACATATTCCACAGCCTGCCGGTCTGGGAAAAAGTTGGTCAGCACAGGCTGTTTTGTCACGTTGTCCACCACCATTGTGCCGTTGTACAGTATCAGTGGAAAGCGGGCGGTGATATCTTTTGTGATTTCACCCGCTGTCACGATGGAACGGGCGGTGGCATAGGAAAACAGCAGCCCTTTGTCTATAAGGCTGTTGAGGGTATCTGCTGTGAATCTGCTTACCTGCATATGGCTGTTCACCAGTGTGCCGTCAAGGTCAGAGATGTAAAGGGTTTTCATAATATCTCCTTGTGGTATGGTTGGTGGGGCGAACACAGTTCAGCCCCTGTTTGACATATATAAACATTTGTTCTGATTATATCATACAAATAATATTTTACACCAACAAAAAAACAGCAAAGCTTACGCTTCGCTGTTTTCTTCGGTAACAAGCGGGTCTACAAGGTTTGCCCTGTGGTATGGAGAGCCCGGGATATACGGACTGTCCGGGTCATATACTGTGTGCTGAATCAGATAGTTCAGCCACATTTTATAGCCTGCCGGGGTCATATGGATGCCGTCAGAGTTTATTTCTTCGTTCAGATATCCGTCTGCCCCTTCCACCACATCATACAGGTTTATCAGTGCCAGACCTTCCTGTCTGCACATCTGTGCAATCATCCGGTTGGCCTGTGAAATCCTTTCTTTGGAAAGTCTTTCTTCTTTGGCGGCATATGCCTGCGATGTCGGCGGAATTGTTGTGATATAAATCAGTGTATCCGGGGAAACCTGTTTTATTCTCTGCACCAGCTGATAGTAGCTGTCCACAAATTCCTGCGGGTCCATAGCCATCAGCGCGTTGGTGCCCAGGGTGATATACATTTTGCCCGGCTGGCGGTCTGTAATGGTGGCCCATACGTCCACCACACCTGCGTCACCGGCATCTACCATTGCGCCCGGCTGCAGGAATGAGCGCGGTGTCATACTGCGCTGTGTCAGATACATTGCCCCTGTGTCTTTAAGCGACATCCAGGCGGCGTAATCCTTGAAGCCGTCTGCCAAAGAGTCCCCCATAAATATTGCATCGTCAAAATAGCTTACATCCACACGGCCGTTGGCTGTGGTCTGTGTCAGCTGTATATCCGGTGTAATCAGCGGCAGCTGCAGGCTGGCGGCCACAGGCCCCATTTCATAATCTGCAATCTGCGGTGTATCGGTAATTTCCTGCTGCCGGTCCGGATTTTCCAGCAGCGGCGGTTTTTCATCGTCACGGGTAAAGAATTTTATACCCATTGTGATTATCAAGGAGATGCCCAGCACAAACAGAACTATGCATGAATACATAGCCATTCTTCTTGCTTTCTGCTGTTTTCTGCGTCTGGCGCGGTCGCGTGCCTTCTGGTCTACATACTTTGCCATACTCTGCCTCCTTTTAAATGATTTTTAATTATATAATATTGCCCCTGTCATTTTCAAGTGAAAAGACAGGATATTCAATCTTTTTTCACAAACTATGCATCGCACTGGTACCACAGCTGTGCCAGCCCCAGCTCTGCCACATCCCCTTTGCGGAAGCCGGTTTCCCTGTATTCTCCCACAATTGTACCGTCCAGCAGACCGGCTGTAAGGTCAAGATAATCCTTTACGATTGCCTTTGATATAAGGGTGCCGTCGTGACCGATGGCAAGCATATCATAGTCTTTTTCCATTGCCCACAGCTTTTCAACTGTGTCGTGGTACTGCTTTATCAGTTTTGTGCCGTTGGCCGGCTGGCGCATAAGGATAATGCTGTTGTTTACTGTGTCGCCGCTGAAAAGTATTCTGCTTTCGCTGTCCAGCCAGCAGATGCCCCCGTCTGTGTGCCCCGGTGTGTGTATAGCCTGCAGAACCCTGCCGCCCAGGTCCACCCTGTCTCCGTGGTTTGCGGCAGTCCAGTCAAAAGCAGGGTCCGGCTGTGGCTGCGGGATAAGGTCCAGCAGTTCCTGCACAGGAATATCCGGGCAGCGCACAGGGCCGCGGGTGCGTATATAGAAATGGCGCAGACCGTTGTATGTGCCGCCCGGCGACATGGCATGCATCTTTTCCAGCAGGTCTGCATCGGCAGGGTGCATATACACCTTTGCCCCAGGAAAGCGGTATATGCCGCCGTTGTGGTCAAAATGGTTGTGTGTCAGCAGTATAACCACAGGCTTGTCTGTGATTTTTCTCACGGTTTCCCCCAGGTCACCTATGCCGCAGGTGGCATCTATCAGTGCGGCAAAATCATCCCCTTCAGCCACAAAGGCATTTACCAGCCCGTATTCGCTTATGCACCAGGTGCGCGGTGCAATCTGTGTAACAATGTGTTCAGCTTTTTTCATATCAGTCACCCTATATAGTTATTATTTATATTTTATCATTATATTTTCACAATCGCAATCGTAATCGTGACAATTTGATATTTACTATTTTAATTGATATGTGCTATAATATTTGTTAATGTAAAAACGTATATTATTTTTGAAACAGAGGTAATAGATATGATTAACAGCAAAAACTTGCTTAAGGATGTACTTAACGGCGAATACAATGATGCCCTTATCTCCATCTATGGCGAAGATAAACTGTATGAAAACAAAATGAGATATGAAGAAGCACTGACAGTATGGGGCCAGATTTACGGCTTTGACAGAGAATGCCGCATCTACTCTGTGCCTTACAGCATTCTGCTGGCAGGCGATGGTGCAGACATTGCCATCCCTACAGACAAAGACTTTATCTGCGTTGTGTCAGACTATGGCGCAAATGTTTCCCGTATCCGCTGCAGAGACTTCCTGGGCGAAGACAATATTGATATTTACCAGCACGGCCCATACGGCGCTGAAACTGTGTTCCCAATCGGTGTAATCCGCGGCGTTCAGCAGGGTTTCCTTGCAAAAGGCTACCGCAAGGTAAAAGGCATGGATATGTACATTGATGCAGATACACTGCCGGGCTTTGGTCTGGACGAACCTGCACATCTGGCAACAGCTGTGGCGTATATCATCAACGATATCTCCTTTGACGGACAGCTGACAGACAAGGAACTGGCTGAAATTGTACAGTATGCAATGGCAAACCACATTATGGTTGACTCCTATGCTACAGACGTGCACGCATCCCTGCAGGGCAAATGCCTGACAGGCGACTACACAGATGCTGACAACGAAGTGCTGTCTGAAATCAGTGTTGATATGAAAGACTGTGGCCTGTATGTTGTAAACATCGGTGCAACAGACGTTGATATTCCTGAAGAAGAAGTGGACGGCCGCCTGGATGCATTTATGGCAAAATTCGGCAAACCAATCGAAGAACTGACAGAAAAGGAATTCTACGCAATCCTTGGCGGTATGGAAGAAGTGGACAAAGAAGCAGCACTGTTCCTTATGGATTACTACACACAGGAAAACTTTGGTCTTATCTATGCAGACAACGCAGTGGACGGTATGGGTAGCCCATCTGTTGAAACAACTGTGGAAGTGGAAAAAGAATCCCTGGCCGGCGCATGGAAATGGCATACAAAACCAAGAGGCATCTGCTGGATGGCTCTGTGCTGTGTTGCTGACGAAGCAAAAGAAGAATTCACAGCAGCTATGGAAAAACTCTATGGCGAAAACTGCATCGAAAAACTGGGCCTTGCAAAAAAAGGTGCTCACAGAGTAATCGACTGAATATAATAAATAAACCCCACCATCCGGTGGGGTTTTGTTTTTTGTTTTAAGGCAGTTGAGCGGAGCCAAATGTCATTTTCAATGCCACAGTTGGAGTAATCGCTCATCCACACAGCTATCACTCTGTCATTCTGAACAGGCTTTGCCTGTGACGCGTGCCCTTTAGGGTAAGAATCTTTGCACTGTAATTATCTGCAAAGCAATAATTCTGCCGTATTTACAGCACTAAAGATCCTTCACTGCGTTCAGGATGACAATACTCTGCTTTGTGTTTATATCCAATCGGTAGGGGCGGGGTTCCACACCCGCCCGTTGCCGGTTCGCCATGTCCGACACCGCAGGTGGCGACTGTGTGCGAATGCCCGCCGCGGCTGTAGCGTAGC
>JAFULT010000152.1 GCA_017483145.1 Oscillospiraceae bacterium
CTGCATAAACCTGCTGCTCACGCACACGGCGTGCAATCAGCTGGTTATACTGACCGCCAAAGTCAAGTACAAGTATTTTATCTGTCATAAAAACTCCAATATTTATAAATTGATTTCAACGGAAACTGCTGTTATTCCATCCAGCAAAGGTTTCAGTTTTATCAGGTATTCTTCCACCTGCTGTGTGCAGCGCCCGATGTACAATTCCGGCCTGAGAATATCCCTCATCTGTTCTTTTGTCAGTCCAAAGTCCTTTTCAGCTGCCAGCGCAGAAAGCAAATCCCATTTTTCACCGTTTTTCATTTTCTCTGTTGCATCCATTGAGCAACGGCGTATAATTTCGTGTATCTGCTGCCTGTCCTTGCCCTGTTTTACCGCTTCCATCATAAGATTTTCTGTAGCGATAAAAGGCAGGTATTCTTCCACGGTTTTTTGAATTATTTTCCGGTTTACACGAAGGCCAGATGTGACATTCTGTGCAAGACGCAGAATTGCATCTGCGCACAGGAAACCTTCCGGCAATGAGATTCTGCGATTGGCAGAATCATCCAATGTTCTTTCCAGCCACTGTGCGGATGCCGTCATAGCCCCATTGGCTGCATCTGCCATCAGGTATCGTGACAGAGAACAGATTCTTTCACATCTCATAGGATTGCGCTTGTAAGCCATAGCAGACGAGCCAACCTGATTGTCTTCAAAAGGTTCTTCCAGCTGTCTGTCATGCTGTAAAAGCCTTATATCATTTGCCATGCGGTAACAACTCTGTGCTATTGCTGACAGTGCGTTAAGTATTCTGCTGTCTGTTTTCCTTGGATAAGTCTGCCCACACACATCAAACATTTTGTCAAAGCCGAAATCAGATGCAATCATACGGTTCATTCTGTCTGTTTTTTCAGTGTCACCGCCAAAAAGCTCTGCAAAGCTGGCTTCTGTTCCTGTTGTTCCTCTGCATCCAAGAAACTTTATATTTTCAAGAACATAATCTATTTCTTCTATATCTGAAATGTAGTCCTGTATCCACAGGGTGGCTCTTTTGCCAACCGTAACAAGCTGTGCAGGCTGATAGTGCGTATAACCAAGAGCAGGCATTGACTTGTATCTGTCTGCAAAATCAGCAAGATTTACGACAAGCCGCAAAAGCTCACCACGGATATACTTCAATGCATCACGATAGATTATCAGATCTGCATTGTCTGTTACATAACAGCTGGTTGCTCCAAGATGTATGATCCCTGCGGCAGATGGCGCTGCCTGACCATAGGCGTATATATGTGCCATAACATCATGTCTCACCTGTTTCTCCCTGTCCTTTACGCAGTTATAATCTATATCTTCTATATGTTTTTCCAGTTCCTCAATCTGTGATGCCGTTATTGGCAGACCACAGTTCATCTGTGCTTTGGCCAGGGATACCCACAGCTTTCGCCATGTCTGATAGCGGGTATCAGCTGAAAAAAGTTTCAGCATATAGTCAGAGGCATAACGTGAAGCAAGAGGAGATTCATATCTGTCGGTCATTCTGTAATCTCCTTTTTTCTTACAATAATGCTGTCGCGTTCCGGACCCACTGAAATATATGTTACAGGGCAGTTTATTTTTTCTTCAATAAACTGAATGTAGCTTCGTGCATTCCGTGGCAGGTCTTCCCAGCTGCGGATATGAGAAATATCACATTTCCACCCATCCATATATTCAATCACCGGTTTCGCTTCTGCCAGCGCTGCAGGGAAAGGAAACTCATCTGTAATTTGTTCATTTATACAATAGTGTGTACATACCGGTATTTTGTCCATATAACTGAGAACATCCAGTTTTGTAAGTGCTATTTCTGTGGCGGCCTGAACCTGCACGCCATACCGGGTAGCCACTGTATCAAAGGCACCTACACGGCGTGGTCTGCCAGTTTTTGCACCATACTCTTGGCCCGCTTCTCGCAGGTCACTGGCTTCATCTCCATGCAGTTCGCTGATAAATGGCCCTTCACCTACACAGGTGGAATATGCTTTGACCACACCAATGATATCATCAATTTTTACACCCGGTGCACCTGCACCCACCGGTGCAAAAGCTGCCGTTGTGTTTGATGATGTGGTATATGGATATATTCCGCAATTCAGGTCACGCAACGAGCCTAACTGGGCTTCAAACATAATTTTTTTATCCTTTTTCAGCGCATCTTTCATAAATTTAGCTGTGTCACAGATAAAAGGCTTGATTTTTTCGCAGTAATCCTTTATCCACATATCCAGCATTTCCATAGTGTACGGCTTGGCCCCATATACATTTACAAGGGTAAGGTTTTTCCATTCCAGTAAATCCGCAAGATGATTTTTCAACCGGTCCGGGTAAAACAACTCTCCTGCCATAACAGTCTTTTTGGCATATTTGTCTGAATAGAATGGAGCTATCCCCTGCTTGGTGGAACCGTATTTTTTATCTGCAAGACGCTGCTCTTCAAGAGCGTCCAATTCTCTGTGCCATGGCATAAGTAACGATGCCCTGTTGCTGATTTTCAGATTTTCCGGAGTAATACGGACACCTTTTTCTCTTATGCTTTCAATTTCAAGCCACAGATTTTCAGGGTCAAGTGCCACTCCGTCCCCCAGAATATTTACAACACCTTTTCTGAAAATACCTGACGGAATAAGATGAAGAGCAAATTTGCCATATTCATTTATAACTGTATGGCCGGCATTTCCGCCCCCCTGATAGCGTACAACAACATCATATTTTTCTGTCAGCAAATCCACCATTCTGCCTTTGCCTTCATCGCCCCAGTTGATACCTACAATAGCGCAGTTTGACATATTATTTCTCCTTTGCAGTATTTATATATGTTTTTCAAGGCGTGACATAACTTCGGTGTAAGCGGCTTCCACATCTCCAAGGTCTCGACGGAAACGGTCTTTATCCAGCTTTTTGCCTGTGGATGTGTCCCACAGTCTGCTGGTATCCGGACTGATTTCATCAGCCAGAATAATAGCTCCATCGGATGTTTTGCCAAATTCCAGTTTAAAATCCACCAGTGTGATGCCGCAGCCTGCCCAGAATTTTTTAAGGAAATCGTTTGTTTTAAAAGCATAGTTTTTTATTGTTTCAATTTCATCAGCGGTAATCAGCTTAAGTGCAACTGCATGATAATCATTGATCAGCGGGTCACCAAGACCGTCATTTTTATATGAAAACTCTATTACAGGACTTTCAAATACCAACCCTTCTTCTGTACCGTATCTTTTTGAAAAGGAACCGGCTGCAATATTTCTTACAATAACCTCAAGAGGTATAATAGAAACCTTTTTAACCAATGTCTCCCTGTCAGAAAGCTGCTGTGCAAAATGGGTAGGAACTCCCTGTTTTTCAAGCATTTCCATAAAAATATTACTCATTTTATTGTTGATAATGCCTTTTCCGGCGATAGTGCCTTTTTTTAATCCATTAAAGGCTGTTGCATCATCTTTATATTCAACAATAAGAAAATGGTCATCATCAGTAGCAAACACTTTCTTTGCCTTACCTTCATATATCTGATTTCTTTTTTCCATTCGTTTTACCTCATTCAAAATCTCAAAAACTTTGATATACAGGCTGCGGAGGAAAGGGTTGGATATCACCGCAGCCTATATATGAAATATCTGTCAGACAGATATTTTTACATTTTAACACTGTACAGCAAATCAGAATAATCAGGCATTGGCCAGTGTTCCTTGGCAGTAAGCTTTTCAGCTTTGTCACATGCTGCTCTCAAACTGCTCATCGCCGGTATTACTGTATCTTTTACGGCAAAGGCTTCAGTTTTTACATCTTCGATGCCGTGTATCGCTTCAAGCCGTTGGCCGAGAGCGGAAACACAACTGGCCATATCATCAGTAAGTTTTGACAGCTTTTCAACCAGCTCTGTTTCAAACAGACACTGAAGTGATGGGTCAACAGCCTTTTTTGCCAGTATGGAGTCAGACAATTCTGATGTGTATCTGCATACCGCAGGAATAATAGCGCCTGCAGCCATCTTCATCATTGTTCTGGCTTCAATACTTACAGTGTTTATATATTTTTCAAATTCCACTATATAACGTGACTTCAGTTCAGATTCTGTGAAAATCCCCATAGATGTGAGCATATCCACATTTCTCTTATCCAACAGGTAAGGTATACATTCAGGTGTAGTGCGAAGGTTAAGCAGTGCTCGTCTTTTGGCTTCCTCTATCCACTGTTCTTTATAGCCGTCACCGTTAAAAATAATTCTTCTGTGAGTTGTCAATGAATCCCTTATCAGCTCCCTTACAGTTTCTTCAAATATTATTTCGCTGTCTGCGGCTTCAAGGCGGTCTGCAAAAACTTTCAGACTTGCTGCAACAGCACTGTTAAGCATAATGTTTGCAAAACCGATGTTTACAGATGAGCCCAGCATACGGAATTCAAACTTGTTGCCTGTAAACGCAAACGGAGAGGTTCTGTTTCTGTCTGTGTTGTCTTTGGATATTTTCGGAATTGCTGCAACACCCAAATCCATAGGTGTTTCGCAGGACTTGACAAACTTCTCTTTTCTGCAGATGGAATCTACTATTGCTTCCAGCTCATCACCAAGGAATATAGAAACTACTGCCGGTGGTGCTTCCTGCGCACCCAGACGATGATCATTGCTGGCATGTGCAACAGACAGGCGCAGTAAATCCTGATAATCATCTACCGCTTTTATAACCGCACACAGATATATCATAAACTGCAGGTTATCCTGTGGTGCGTCACCCGGTGACAGCAAGTTAATTCCCGCGTCTGTAACCAATGACCAGTTGTTGTGTTTGCCACTGCCGTTCATACCTGCAAATGGTTTTTCGTTCAGCAGACATACCATGTCGTGTCTGGCAGCAATTTTTTTCATCAGTTCCATTGTTATCAGGTTACGGTCGACAGCAAGATTTGCTCTTGTATAAACAGTTGCCAGTTCGTGCTGTGCCGGAGCAACTTCATTGTGTTCGGTTTTAGCGAAAATTCCCAGCTTCCACAGTTCTTCATTAAGCTCGTTCATAAATGCAGCAACTCTGGATTTTATATCACCGTAATAGTGGTCGTCCAATTCCTGACCTTTTTCCGGCTTTGCTCCGAAAAGTGTTCGGCCTGCATTGATAAGATCCGGACGTTTCTCATATAATTTTTTATCTATCAGAAAGTATTCCTGCTCAGGACCCACCATTGAATAAACGCTTTTTGTTGTTTTATCACCAAATATTCGTAAAATTCTCAATGCCTGTTTATTCAGTGCCTCCAGAGAACGCAGCAAAGGTGTTTTATAATCAAGTGCTTCTCCTGTATAAGAACATAAAACAGCAGGTATGTATAAGGTTTTATCTTTTATAAACGCATAGGATGTAGGGTCCCATATTGTATATCCCCTGGCTTTTGCTGTATCTCTCAGTCCACCGGATGGAAAAGATGACCCGTCTGCTTCTCCTCTTATCAGCTCTTTGCCTGAAAACCGAAATATAGCACTGTTTTCAGATGTCGGTGAAATGAAACTTTCATGCTTTTCAGCTGTAAGGCCGTTCATCGGCTGTGACCAATGTGTATAATGGGTTGCACCATTACTTACAGCCCAGTCTTTCATCGCCTGTGCAACATCATCTATTATGGAATTATCAAGTTCAACACCTTCATCAATTGTTCTCTTTAAAGACTTATACACTTTCCGTGACAGTCTTTCTTTCATGGCCTTGTCGTCAAAAATGTGCCAGCCAAATAATTCAGGTACAGTTTTCATAATTAGTTCTCCTTTAATACGAATAAACAACAAAAGGCAATGGCGCCTTTCACATAGGTGAAAGACGCCATTGCCTTTACGCATCGGATTATACAGCCGTTTTTAAAATTTGTCAACACTTATTTTGTTAAGAATTTTTTTTACAATTTATGTGTTATTAAATATTTTCGGCATTATACTTATTTAATTAAAGTTGTGCGATTAATAATGCCAAAATCTGTTTTTAACAAAAATAGATCGGTTAACAATTTTAACCCGTAAAAAACAGTTGCATTTTTTTGTAAACAAAAGTTGATTGTCAATTATTTATCAAATGATTATAATTAATTGTCAAAAAAATTATAACATTGTAATATCGCGATATTCAGATTAAAGGAGGCATAGTTATGATTGAAAAAAAACGCATGTACAGTATGTTGATAGTGTCTACCGTGGCTAATTTCAGTAATGCTATTATACCTCTTTTACCGGATGGCGTATTCAACCCCATTGACAGCGTACATTCTATTGGCAGCGCAAGAAAAGCTATAGATGAGAAAAAATATGATATAGTAATCATAAATAAAACCAATGATGATTTTGGTGTGAGGTTTGCTATAGATATAAGTGTAAATTGGAATGCTGTTGTTTTGCTTATTGTCAACAATGACGTTTATGCAGATATAACAGGCAGAGTAACAGAATTTGGTGTTTTTACACTGTCCCGTCCTGTTTCAAAAGGGACTATGTCCACAGCATTATGCTGGATGGCCAGTGCCAGGGAGCGTGACCGTAAAAAAGAACAAAGCGAACAGTCAGCAGCAGGCAAACTTGAAGAAATACGTATCATAAACCGTGCCAAATGGATTCTGATTGGTGAAATGAACATGACCGAAGAGCAGGCCCACAGACATATTGAAAAACAGGCTATGGATATGTGTAAAAGCAAGAAAGAAATTGCAGAAAGTATAATCAAAACCTATACATAATTTCAAATGAATCTTTAAAAAGCAACGGCAGAGTATTCTCTCTGCCGTTGCTTTTTAGTGTGGAGATATATTCTATAAACGGCTCATAACGCCGATTATAGCTTTTTGTATATTGGGTCTTTAAGAACCCATTTTCCCTGCCGGTTTTTGCGGAACAATTCTTTGTTATAAAATTTATCCACAATTTTCCAAAACTCTGCTTCTGTATAACCTGTAAAATCACAGAAATCACGTACACACAGCGGGTCCAGTTCGCCATCATGCTCTTTTACCAGTTCTATGGCTTTATCTCTGTCCATAAGACCATAACGTACAGCCCTTGCACCATAGTCTGTGGCTGCTGCATGACCAAATTTAGGGTATTTCATCCAACTGTGCACCAGATACGCACGTGAATCAATCTGATCAAAATTTTCAATATGATGAGTTCGGCTCCATTCATGACTGAGATCGTGAAAACCACGACTCTTGGCAAATTCGTAGTTAGCAAAGCTGTCCCATTTTACAAAATAGGATAAATATATAGGCTCAAGTCTTGACATTTCTTCCGGAGAAGGAGCGTAAGTAAGATTGAGCTCCTTTTCAGTAATACCATCCCCAATCAATTCCTCCAAAGGCATACCTATTGCAACGCCGTTTTCAATCTGTCCCTTTGCTGAATAAGTTTCCTCGTCTTCACATCCGCCATACTCGTAGCTTACATTTTCACCATAAACCAAAAGCGGTGTGTTGAATTTAAGTGCCATATGTAATGGGAAAGTA
>JAFULT010000153.1 GCA_017483145.1 Oscillospiraceae bacterium
CGTCACAGGCAAAGCCTGTTCAGAATGACTCGCGTAGGGGATGGCGTCCGGACATCCCGTAACAGTGTGGCTAAAACGGGCGGGGACAGAGCCCCGCCCCTACGGTTTAATCAGAATACCAGTCGCAGCGTATGAGATTCTTCGCCGCGCTCAGAATGACATGGTGATAGCCGGGCGGGCATTCGCACACAGTCGCCACCTGCGGTGTCGGACATGGCGAATCGGCAACGGGACGGGAAACCCGTCCCCTACGAATGCATCAGAATACCAATTCTGTGTATATGCGATTCTTCACTGCGTTCAGAATGACAAAGCTATAGTTTGTGTGATAAAACAGGCAAAATAAAAAGGCGGTGTGTGCCGCCTTTTGTATTTTATTTTTTGAAAACTGCGATTTCGTCCACAGACAGGCGTGGGCGGGCATCCGGCTGAATATCAGGATAACCGATGGACAGCACACATACAATTTCCTGTGTGTCCGGGATTTCAAAGTATTCTCTGATTGCCTTTTCGTCATACAGCCCCATAATCAGACTGCCAAGACCCATATCCAATGCCTTGAGACAGATATTTTCCACCCGCAGACCGTTGTCAAAATGCAGGAAGCCGTCGTCCAGATGGGTGCGTGCCACGCCGTCTTTGCCGTAGCCGGAAGTGCCGCGGACAACAGTTGGCACAATAAGTACAGGTGCGTTGATTACATTGTTCTGGTTGAACTGCGGCAGCATTGCGGCAACTGCGTCGCGGGCGTCGCCCATTGCCACATAGTAGCGGGATGGCTGGCTGTTTGTCCAGGATGGTGCCAGGGATGCCGCTGTGAGAATTTCCCTTACCTGTTCTTCTGTCACAGGCAGGTCCTTGTATTTGCGGATGCTTCTTCTGTTTTCAATAGCTTTTGAAAGTTCCATATATATCTCCTTTACTTTTTATTGTCATATTTGTATCTGTCAGGGATATGGCGCATTTCCAGCGGTTTTGACAGGTTGTCCAGGCTCATAACCACCTTGATATACAGCAGTTCCCCGTCAGCCACAGGCCAGGTTTTGCTGTCGCCTTCCGGCACATAGTCCAATGTGCCTGTGTTGTATATTTCCACAAATTTGCGTTTGTTGCCGTCCTGCAACACTTTTTCAATCCTCAGGCTGAATTCGGTACAGCCGCCTTCCGGTGCCGGTGGCATTGTAAAGGTCATTTTGCCGTCAGCAAAATCAAAGGCATGGTCCACGGCCTGGATAAAGTCTGCCCATTTGTCCTCTTTCTTTTCCCGCTGTGGAGTGACAAACCGGCTGTCTATGGAAGTGATATTGATGCGCCTGTCACCTTTCGGGTTGCCGAAATACACATTGTAATTGGCAGTTGAGCCGTCCGGCTTCATAATTGAGATACTCTGGTTGGAATTGATGGACACTGTGGCTGTGGTGTTGCCGTTTTTATCTTTCAGAACCAGCACATACTGTGGCCCCGGCATATCTATCTGCACATATTTCTGGAAAGTGCGTTTGTACTGCTGGCTGTCCAGCACATCTATCAGTTTTTTCACCTGTTTTTCATCGGTGACCGGCTGTGTAATTGGGTCGGAAACTGTGCCGTCCCGATCAAAATAGCGCTGGATAATATCTATGCTGGCTGTTTTGTCTGCAAAGCCAAAAACATTGGCAGATGGTTTTACTATAAGGAACACCACCAGTGCCACTTCACAGGCCAGCAGTATGTACGGTGCTTTTGGTGTGGCAGGCAGGCCTGTGGCCTGTTCCGCCTTTTTTGCCAGGGCAGAGTTGAAGGCCATTACAGGCGCCATAATTGCAGAAACCACAGCACCGCCTATGGCCAGTGCAATGGTCCAGCCTATATAAAGCCCAACCATATGTATAAGAACAGATATTACAAACAGGATAAGTGCAAAAAGAACAAAAAGCATAATAATTCTCCCGTATTTTGTATTGTTTATTATATTATAACATATCCGTCAAGGTATGCGGATACAGAAACAACAGTTGCAATATCCCATATAAAAGGAAAAAGCACCCCCAGGGGTGCTTTTTCTATCGTTTAACAACCATGGCAACAGTTGTATGTAATTATTACCATTCGCCGTTGAATACGTATTTGTCAAGACGAGCCATAGCTTCTTCAACTCTGTGTCTTGGCTGTGCAAGGTTGATACGGAAGTGTGTATTGCCTTTGAAGCCTACACCATCCTGCCAGCCTACACCGTAGCTCATAGCCTGTTTGAACAGTTCGTCATGAGTTTTGCCGTGTTTTTCACACCATTCTTTTGTATCAACGAAGATTACGTATGTACCTTCTGGGTCACCAACTGTTACGCCTTCGAAGTTTTTGCGGATGTAGTCAACTGCATATTTAGCATTGCCTTCGATTGTAGCGATAAGCTGTTTTGCCCATTCGAAACCTTCATCGCTGTAAGCGCCCAGCAGAGCGTACATTGATGGCAGAGTCATTTTGTTGTACATTGTCAGGTAAGACTGTCTTGCATATCTTGCCTGCAGGTATGGGTTGTAGCAGATGGAGTAAGAGCCCATCATACCGGCAAGGTTAAATGTTTTGGATGGAGCGTACAGAGCGATTGTGTTCATTTTTGCATATTCAGAAACGGACTGTACTGGAACATGTTTGTGGCCTGTGAATACGAAGTCAGCCCAGATTTCGTCAGAAACTACTTTAACTTCATATTTTTCACACAGTTCCATCATTTTTTCAACTTCCCATTTTTCCCAAACGCGGCCAAGTGGGTTGTGTGGTGAACAGAACAGCAGTGTGCGGCAACCAGCTTTGAATTCTTTTTCCATGTCTTCAAAGTCCATTCTGTAAACGCCGTTTTCGTCGATAACCAGTTCGGATTCAACTGCGTTCCAGCCAAGGTCTTTGATGTTTCTGCGGAAAGAAGCATAGATTGGTGTGTGGATCATGATTTTGTCGCCTGGGTGGCAGAACAGACGCAGAGCATGAACGTTACCGCCGTGTACACCGTGGTGGTACATGATGTTTTCTTTTTTCAGGCCTGTAACACCGTGTTTTCTTTCCTGCCATTTGATGATTACATCATAGTATTCTTCTTTGTGTGGGAAGTAACCGAAAATTGGGTGTTCAAGTCTTTCTTTGATGCTTTCTACGATAGCTGGACATGTTTTGAAGCCCATGTCTGCAACTGCCATTGGGATAAAGTCAAAACCTTCTCTCAGATAAGCAGGTTCGTAATCAGCAGCTGATGAGTCGTGACCTTTACGGTCAAGAGCTGTTACAAAATCGAATTCGTATGCCATTTTGTTTTCCTCCATTTTTTAACGTAATATTGTACTTTAATTATATAATAAACTGAATATTTTTATAATAATAAATATTAATATTTTATATGGCAAATCTTAATATTTTGTTGTATAATATGACTATAGGAGATATTGATATGGACAATAAATTTATGCAATCCCTTGAAATATTGAAGAAAATGCACGGCCAGCTGAACTGGACGCTGGCAGATATTCCCGGCAGCAGTGAAAACGAAAAAATGTTTCTGTGGCCGGGCAGGGATGACGAGGATATTATAATAGTGGTAAAAGGGGACAGTGACGAACTGCAGCAGTTCCACCGCCACGAATACTTTTATTTCAACTATGTTTTCAGCGGCCGGCAGGATATGCTGAGCCTGAAGTATGACCGCAGGGTTACCATGCGCCAGGGGGATATTTATGCCGGGCAGCCTTTTGCCGGACACGCCGCCGTGCCAAGCGGCGGCAATGTGCTGACTGTATCTGTGCTGATAAAGCCGGATGTGCTGTTCCAGTCCTTTCTGCCTTCCCTTTCCGGCTATACCGATATGGTGAATTTCCTGCTGAACCCGGCCACCGACAGTTTTTCACAGGAGGTTATACATTTCAACGCCATTGACGATACACAGATACGCCTGCTGATGGAACTGATGGTGACGGAATATGCCCGGGGCAAAGCCGACGTGCAGATGATGCTGAAACCGCTGGTGCTGGCCTTTCTGCTGCAGGTGGCCAGATATTACCACCCTACAAAGAAAAAGAGAAAGCACAACAATATTTCTGCAGATATTATGCGCTATATCAGCAGCCATATTGCTGATGCCAGCCTGCAGGGTATTGCAGATGAATTTGGCTATCACCCAAACTATGTGTGCAGTCTGCTGAAAAAGGAAACAGGGAAGAATTTTTCTGAAATACTGCTGGAACAGCGTATGGAAAGGGCAATTGCCCTGCTGCAGGGCACAAACCTGGCTGTGGAAAAGGTGTCTGCAATGGTGGGATATTCCAACCCAAGCAACTTTCACAAAGCCTTCCGCGGGTATTACAACAAGTCTCCAAGGGAATACATAAACAGCGGTAAAATATAAAAGAGGTGCATATGCACCTCTTTTTTTATCTGTTCATCTTTTTGTCCAGGTCGTCCAGCACTTTTTGCTTTATTGTTAAACTTCATTGTGGCAAATCACCGCCGGCTATTCAATATAATCCCCTTGACCTGTGTGATATAATGAAAATATCAAGGCAATGTGAAGGAGAAGATTATGAAAGTTTTACTGATAAACGGCAGCCCAAACCCAAAGGGCAACACTGCACGCAGTCTGGAAGAAATGGAAAAGGTTTTCCACAGTGAAGGTATTGAAACAGAGATTGTGACCATCGGCAACAGGCCAATCCGTGGCTGTATTGCCTGTATGAAATGCAAAAAGCCGGAAGGCGGCTGTGTGTTTGATGACGGGCTGAATGAAATTGCAGAAAAATTCAGACAGGCTGACGGTCTTGTGGTGGGCAGCCCTGTTTATTATGCTTCTGCCAACGGCACACTTATCAGCCTGCTGGACAGACTGTTTTACAGCACAACATTTGATAAAACTATGAAAGTGGGTGCAGCTGTGTCTGTGGCACGCCGCGGCGGACAGACCACCACCTATGATGAACTGCACAAGTATTTTGGCATTTCCGGTATGCCTATTGCATCCGGCCAGTACTGGAACGGCGTGCACGGTTCCCGTCCGGGTGAAGCAGAACAGGATGTGGAAGGCATGCAGCAGATGCGCACCCTGGCACAGAATATGGCTTTTCTGATGAAAAGCATTGCCCTGGGCAAGGAAAAATACGGCGTGCCTGTAAAAGAACCATTTGAAAGAATGAATTTTATAAGGTAAAAACGAAAAGAGATACCCGTGGGTATCTCTTTTTTTGTTATAAATATTTCTGCATTTTTTCACAAAGAAGACTGTAGACAGGTTTCATTTTTTCTTCTGTCACCGCCGTGTCTATTTTGTCTATATCCACCCAGCCCACGGCGCTGTTTTCATCCTGCCGTATGCGCAGGGGCAGGCTGTCGTCTGCTTCAAACAGGTATTCCACATCCAGATGAAGGTGGGATGCCACCGGCTTGCCTTTTTTGATATGGCGTTCCACCGTCAGCACATTTATGCCGAAAATTCCGTCGCACAGCAGTTTCACATCGGCAAGTCCCGTTTCTTCCAGTATTTCACGGCGGCAGACAGCCAGCAGGTCACTTTCGCCGTCTGCATGCCCACCTGTCCAGGCCCAGGAATTGTAGATGTTATGGTAGGCCATCAGCACTTTTGTGCGCTGTTTGTTTACTATCCACCGGCTTGTGGCGAAGTGGGCAGTCAGGTTTTGGCGGTACAGGGCATCCGGGTTGCGTTCCATAAAAAACAGCATTGCCTCCTTGTCCGCCGCTTCCTGTTGGTTGTATGGGGTGTATTGTTGTATCTGGTTATAAAGGTTGGTCATAGTTTTATCCTCTATGTATGAAAAAGTTCCGGGAACAGCAGTGGCTGTGTAAAGATATTTTCCCCGGTGGTGTGGATAAACAGGGCGGTGTCATCGTCCTGTGATTTTGTGATTTCACAGCCTGTGGTGTCAGCTGGGGTAAAGCCAAGGTTTGCATTTTTCACAGGGAAGGCGGACAGGATATCATCCATACTGCCGCCGTCACAGTAAATGCCGTAGCAGGTCATGGAATTATCTCCCACCTCTGCAATAAACACAGCGTCATACTGTGGGATATAGTAGACAAAATCTGCGAAAAAGCTGCCGCAGTAAAACATAAGCAGACTGAAATTATCTGTCACCTGCAAGGCAGAGAAAGGATTGCCCTTTGCATAGTATTTTTTCAGAAATGCCACATCTTCCCCATTGGACATATCCAGCTTTTTCAGCTGTGCGGGTTTGTGGGCAACAGTTTTTGAATAATTGTAATAATCTGCCCTTTTAAAATTAAGTTTTGGGTAAAAATCAAGGACTGATTTGTTGGCAAACAGGAACAAGCCGTCATATTTCCCGGAAAAGTCCTTTAAAATTTCATTGAAAATCTGTTTCTGCAGACCTTTGCCGCGGTGGGCAGGGTCCGTCATAACTGTGCCCAGCTGGAGATATTTCCTTGTTCTACCATTATATAATACATCCATTGTGTTGACGGATATGTTGGCAACAGCCTTTTCCCCGTCCATAAGGGTGTATGGGATATGGTTGCCGCTGAAATGGCCGCTGTTATACCAGTTTTCAAAAGATAGACCAAAGGTGGCTGCGGCAAGTGCGTTGTATGCATTGCGGGTGGCGGTGTCTGCTATTGCATTTCGGATAAGGGTGTATTTCATATTTCTTCCCATTGCAGTTTATAGTCACCGCTGGCTGATTCAAAGGCGGTGGTAATGGTGTACAGGCTGCCGCCTGCTGTAAGATTGTGCTTTGTTCTGTCTTTGTCAAAGGCCAGTAGTGGGGTTTTGCCCTGTGAAAGCATAACCTTTATTTCACCGCCGGTCAGTGTGCAGTCAAAGGTCAGGCGGTATTTTTTGCCGTTTTCAAGGCGCAGGGTGCGTTTTGTGTAGCCTGTGCAGGCTGTGACAGATGCGCCCCAGCTGTTTTTGCGGCGGTGACCGATAAAAGCCACGGCACGTTTGGCGGAAATTACCATAAGACCACGCTGCCACATAATATATGAAATAGCCGCCATTGCTGTGGCGATAAGGAAAAGTTTTGTGATGTCGAATTTCATAATATCTCCGTATATATCTTTTTCTTCAGTATAACACAGGGTGGCGGGAAATGGTAGTTAAAATGTAGTGTAACAGATGTAAAGGATATTATGAATAATCAATATCATAATGTGATTTGGAATTCTGCCACGCTGCGCCGGATAAATATTATCCGTCATCTTAAATGCAAAGATTCTTCGCAACAAGTTGCTCAGAATGACAGAATTATTACTTGAGTGGGAATGAGATTCTTCGCCTACGACTCAGAATGACAGAGTGATAGCTGGGTGGGCAGGAGATTACTCCGCTACGCGTTCGGAATGACAGGTGGGCGAACACAGTTCGCCCCTACGGAAAGGGGTTCGGGGAAAGAATTTCCCCGAATATAAATGGCGTAGTCTGCGGAGAGCAAAAATATTTCAAGGGCTTTAGCAGGTTGAAATATTTTTGCGAAAATCGCGGGAAATTTTGGGGAAGGCTGAAATTTCCGCGATTTGTAGCAGACGAAGCATTCCACACACTGTGCA
>JAFULT010000154.1 GCA_017483145.1 Oscillospiraceae bacterium
ATAGCCTTTAACCTGCACCTTATGGTGGACCCTGAAAGGGAAGTGGAGGACCGGTCTGAAGAAGATGTCAACTTTACATATGCAGTAAAGGACCAGACCATGGGCTCCTACCGCTGGGGCTGCTGTATAACCAGTCAGACCATTTCCTACATTGTTGCAGATGCAGATATGGACATTGACGCTGAAATGTTACGGCAATGTGAAAACGGTCTGCCGGTGGTGCTGCTGGCCTTGTATCAGAAATATACCTGCCTGCGCTTCAAGGGACTTATTTCAATAACAGACAAAAAGAAAACCAACCGTCTGAAAACCCTCAAGCGCCAGATGCTGGAATTCCAGGCCTATGGAACAGTCACACCTGCAAATATTTCACGCTGGAACAATGTGCGCCGGACATACCGATATCTGCTGGATGCAAACGCAGTAGGGGAGGCAGTTGACGATATTTCTGTTACCATTAACCTTCTCAGTGAAAAACAGAAAGAAACCGAGGCTGCACAGTCAGATGCCGTTATCGGCCTTATCAGTCTGCTGGGTATAGTTTCCATTCCGCTGTCCATAGTTGAACTTACACAGCTTTTTTCCACAGGCAATACTGCAAACATAATCACGGCTGTGGCATCCCTTGCCTGCGTGGTGTCAATTATAGCCTATCTTTTGCTCCATAAAGACAAAACATAAAAAAATGGGTACAGATTTTCTGTACCCATTTTGATTTATCTCATCAGCTCAAACATAAAGTCCATCAGTGCATCCATATTCACCCAGGTCATCCCCGCAGTGATTATGTTTGCTGCAACGGCATATATAATTTTTCTCTTTTCTGTATATCCTTTCAGCAGTTTTCTGTAAACCAGCATTTCTGCCAGTGTTACACCTGCCTCCAGTGGAATAAACGCCATCATACTGCCCATTGTGCCGCCATAAATAAATGAAGATGCAAATGCGGCAGAAAATACAATCTGTGTGAAAATATTTGTCAGCAAAAATACTTTTAAATTTTCTTTCAGCTTAAAACCGAACAAAAGCAGAACCAGCCCTTCAACAAGCAATGTAACAGAACAGGTCAGCATAAACTGCCCCAGATACACCTGCCATACAGGTTTTGTAGTATAGCTCATATCCTTGCAGTCAAGGGTAAGGCTTATTTCCATTGCCTGTCTGCTGATAATATCGGTTGTCTTTATTTCTCCGCTTTCAGTTGCGATTATAATTTTAAAACTGTCCGGCACACCGTGATAGCTGTATACCACTTTATTGTCCTGGTCGGCAACCAGATTGCCCCACATAGGGCTGTATGTGCCTGCGGTATATGCAGGATACCACCCTTCATCAGTGTATGACAAAAGCAACTGCAGTATATCCCGGTTCAATTCTTCGTCGGCATCAGTGTTGGGGTGCAGCCTGTCCGGATATTCCGGCCGGTGAAGCAGATCGGTATAGAACAATTCCTGTGGCGGGTTTTTCAGCTTTATTGTAACCCTTGGTTTTGATCCCATATCTGCAAATGCTGTAACGGTGCACATACACAGCAGCACCGCCGCAATCATTATTGTTTTGCATAGCTTTTTCATTTGCATCCCTCCTTATAATCAGCATACCATATTTATTATAAAATATAAATTAAGATTTTGCTACAAAACAGTAACAAAAAAGACAGCCATCGCAGCTGTCTTATAATTTTTTATAATTCTGTACCTTGTCCACAAGATAAGATGAAATTGTCACACTCATAAGTGAAAATACAATTTTGCTGAAAGGAATATATGTCAGCGACAGACCCAATACAGTCAGGTCTGTAATCAGATAAGCCTGTGAAATGCGCCAGCCTGTCCGCTTTGATATAACCAGCGCCAGTGCATCGTCTCCGCCGGCGGCACCGCCTTCACGCACAACTATACCCACACCTATACCCACAAACAGTGCACCGCACACAGCGGCAACCAGAGGGGCAGGGGACAGGTCCGGTACCATATAGCCCATATGTTCCCACACTCTGTACCACAGGGAAAAGGACATTGTGGAGAAAACTGCATTTTTCAGAAATCTGTTGCCCAGCATACGCCAGCCGATAAAATAGCAGGTGCAGTCCAGTACCACACCGCTTATACTGGGCGATATTCTGAACCAATGCTGCAGCAGCAGTATCATTCCCAGCACACCGCCTTCGGTAATTCGGCTCTGGCTGTGTATGTTGAACAGCCCGAAAGACAGTATGCCCGTGCCCAGCACAAGCAGCAGCCAGTGGGCAATATTGGATTTTCTTTTTTTCATATACCCTCCCGGATTCAGATAAAAAAATAGCTGACCATAATGGTCAGCATGTTTTTTCAAGTTAATTAGATAGCTCTTGTAACCTTACCAGAGCGAAGACATCTGGTGCATACGTGAATATAACGTGGAGAACCGTCCACGATAGCTTTAACTCTCTTTACGTTTGGTTTCCAAGCTCTGTTAGAGCGTCTGTGTGAGTGAGAAACTTTGATACCAAAAGCTACACCCTTGCCACAACAATCACATTTTGCCATTCTGTTTGCACCTCCTAAAATTTGATAACTATATCATTATAACAGATTGTTTTCCATTTTGCAATAGAAAACAGACATTTTTTAATTGCTCAATTAGTTTATCACAAATGTACAAGAATATCAAGCCCTAATTTTGCAAAAACACAAATATTTTTAAAATTTCCCACACATAATTACATTATAATATCAACAAATACTGTGCTTTATATATACACATTAAATAGACACTTGAAAAAACAGCCCAAAACACATATAATAATAATTTAAGGAGAATTATAATTATGTTGAGATTAGACTTCTATACACTGATGGCCCGTGCCATTGTTTTGCTTACGGCAATCCCTGTCCACGAAGCGGCCCACGCATGGGTAGCAGACAGACTGGGAGACCCAACAGCCCGCTACCGCGGCAGACTCACACTTAACCCGTTGGCTCATTTTGATCCTATAGGCAGTGTCGCCCTGCTTTTCACAGGTATAGGCTGGGCAAAGGGCGTGCCAATAAATCCTATGAATTTTGACGACAGAAAAAAGGGTATGGCCATTTCGGCAGCTGCAGGCCCTGCAGCCAATATAGTAATGGCTACTGTCAGTCTTGTTATTACAAAAGCTATTTTCTACACAGGTTTTGTGACAGGCTTTGGTGCGGTAACCAGCACCCTGTACACAATTTTTTCCACCATGTGTTCCATCAATATCTCACTGGCAATTTTCAACCTTCTGCCATTTCCGCCATTTGACGGTTCACGTATTTTCAACTATTTCTTAAGCGACAAATTCTATTTCAGGATTATGGAATACGAACAGTACATTTTTATCGGTCTGTTTGTATTGCTGTATATCGGCGTGTTTGATGTGCCGCTGGCATTTTTCAATGGTATTGTATACTTTGTTCTGGACAAACTTACATTTATCGTTGATGTTGCATTCAGATTTATACTCTGATTATAATCACAAGTCCAAGGAGATTAAATGAACCGGATTAATTATAAAATTGAAGATTTTGAAGGCCCGCTGGACCTTTTGCTGGTTCTTATTTCCAGGAACAAGATGAGCATTGCCGATGTTGAAATTATCACCATCATCAATCAGTATCTGGCTGTTATCGATGCCACAGAGGAAAAGGACCTGGACACAGCCAGCGAATTTATAGATATGGCTGCCCGCCTTATCTATCTCAAATCAGTTTACCTGCTGCCGAAAGATGACGAAGGCGAAAAGCTGAAGGCAGAGCTGCAGGGCCAGCTGATTGAATACTCACAGGCCAAAAAAGCAGCGGCAATACTGAGAAACCGCTTTATCGGCGACAGGCTGATTCTCCGCCGGCCGATGGAACTGAAGGTGGACTATACTTATAATATTATTCACCCGGTGGATGACCTTGTCCGCGCATATTCACGCCTTTCAGACCGCAGCCTGCGGCGCACAGCACCTGTGCAGGAACGTTTTGAACCGATTGTAAGCACCCCTGTGGTGTCTGTAAGTTCAAAAATTTTCAGCCTGCTGAAAGGACTTATAAGAAAAAATATAGACAATATCCATTCCGTATTTGCAGGCATGAAAAGCAGGAGCGAGGCTGTGGCCACATTTCTTGCCATACTGGAACTTGTCCGTGCCAACAGGGTAACTGTTGACAATGAAGGCAGAATGGAAGTAATAAGAAAGGGGGAAACTGAACAATGACAATAGACCAGTCAATCAGGGCAGCAGAAGCCATAATCTTTGCCAGTGGTGACGGTATGACTTTTGATGCACTTATGGACGTGCTGGAGGTTGACGAAAAGCAGATGCAGTATATCCTTGATATGCTGAAAGACAAATATTACGACAGCAATTCCGGCATTGTACTTATCCAGAACAGTGATATAATATCTTTCACAACAGGCAAAGAACAGTCAGAAATCGTACACAAGGCATTGGCTATCAAAAAGAATTCCCCGCTTTCCAACGCTGCAATGGAAACACTGGCAATCATTGCATACAACCAGCCTGTTTCCCGCGCATTTATCGAGCAGGTCCGTGGGGTGGATTCCACTTCCAGCGTGCAGACCCTGCTGGCGAGAAACCTTATAGAAGAGGCAGGCCGTCTGGAAATTCCGGGCAGACCTCTCAGCTACAGGACAACAGCCACCTTCCTGCGCAGTTTTTCGCTTAATTCACTGGCAGACCTGCCAAGAATCAAAAGTGAAAAAGAAGAAGGTCAGCTGTCCACAGACGATCTGACAACAGAGGAAGATTACAATGACCTTGCTGATTAAAATCCTGTCTGTACTGGGCCGGATATTGCTGGCTGTATTCCTTCTGATACTGTGGATTGTTCTTGTTCCGCGCCATTTCTGGGTGGAATACTCTAAACAGGACGGTCCCACAGTAAAAATGAATATAGGCCCGTTTAAAATCGGTCTTTATCCGCTTCCTTCTGCCGGACAGAAAAAAACTGAAGGGCAGAAAACAGACACCAACAAAAAAGATTCTCCACAGGAAAAACAGAAGTTCAATCCTCTGGATGATATACAGCTGTCAATGCAGCTTGTAAAAGATGTTGTGTCCGCCGCAAAGGGCATAATGGCAAAAATTCTCAGTTCCATAAAATTCTGTGACGTGTCATTTACCCTGCCGATACACAACAATGATGTGTACAAGACACAGAAAATGTACGGTCTTGTAACCAACAGCTTTTACAGCCTGGCGGTATTTCTGCAGAAGCATATGCAGATTACCTTCAAAAGCCCCATATTTGTGGCGGATTTTGCCGGCACATATAAAGACAGCACTTATTTTTACACACAGATCACTGCCAGTCCGGTTTTATTGCTGCTGGCAGCCTGGTATGCTTATACACAGTATAATGAAATAACAACAAATCATAAAAAGGCGTCTGACGCCGCAGAAAAGGAGAAAAACAATGGATAAACATCAGTCTGTTCAGGAACTTATGGCCAACACACTTGGCAAAATGCGCGAACTGGTTGATTCAAACACAGTAATCGGCACACCAATCACAAATGAAGCAGGCGTTACAATTATTCCTGTTTCCAAAATCAGCTTCGGCTTTGTTTCCGGCGGCACAGATTTTGCCAATGACAAGCAGAAAGACCTTTTCGGTGGCGCAGCATCTTCCGGTGCGTCTATCACACCGGTAGGTTTCCTTGTTGTCAATGGCACAACCGTAAAATTCATGCAGGTGGCAGAAGGCAACCGGACAATTGACCGCCTTATCAATATGATGCCTGAATTTATTGACAAGCTGGAAAGTCTCATCGGCAAAAAGAAAGAACCGGAACTGGTGCCGGCTGACAAAAACGAAGAAACATTTTAATTATATGCTATAAGATTACGTAGGGGACGGCGTCCTCGACGTCCCGTAAATAACACAACAATTTATTATAGAAAATTATATAAAATATCGGAGAAAAAATGAGAGATACAAGAATTCAGAAAGCTATGGCAGATATGGGTCTGTGTTCACGCCGCCAGGCAGAGCGGATCATCCTGGAAGGCCGTGTAAAACTGAACGGCCGCCCTGTTAAACTGGGCGACAAAATGGATATGCACGCAGATGTGCTTTCCATCGACGGTCAGACAATCCGTCCGCCAAAACAGAAAGAATACAAATATTATATCCTGCACAAACCCCGTGGCTACATCACAACTGCCAGGGATGACCGCGGCAGAAAAACAGTTATGGAACTGATTGCAGATATCCCGGAACGTGTTTATCCTGTAGGCCGCCTTGACAAAGACAGCGAAGGTCTGCTGCTGTTTACAAATGACGGCAACCTGGCCAATGCACTTACACACCCATCCCATCAGATTGCAAAAATGTACCGTGTTACAGTGCATCCAAAGGCAGAAGAAGAACAGATTATCGCACTGTCCAACGGTGTTTACCTTGATGACGGCAGCAAAACCCTGCCGGCAGTAATCCGCGTTGTTGCAGAAGATGATGAAAGAACAGTAATGGAAATGTCTATCCGTGAAGGCAAAAACCGTCAGATTCGCCGTATGTGTGAAGCTGTTGGTCTGGAAGTTGCCCGTCTTTCAAGAAAATCAATCGGTTCTGTAAAGCTGGGGATGCTGAAACCTGGTCAGTACAGAGAACTTAAACCGATTGAAGTTCAGGCACTTAAAGGTGCTGCACAGAAGGCATCCCGTCAGAAAAGAGCAAGAAGAGAAGAGGATTAAACTATGTATGCAATGAAACCTATTCTGGAACCTGATGTTCTGGATTTACTTAACAATGGTCGCTTTGAAGGCGAAATGGAAGGCTATATCCTGTCAGACGGCGCTGACCTGTTTGGCTGGTCACTGTTCCGCATCGATGGCGACGTAACCACAATGCTGGATATCCTGCCACCAAGCGAAATGTTCCTTGACGGCCTTATCCGTGCCAGCGTTGCCTATGGCGAAGCCCGCGGTGCAACCAGCTTTTCCTTCAACAAGGACAACGAACATTTTATGAAATACAAACGCATCTTCTTTGACGAAGAAGGCGACGTTATCTCAAATGACAAACTGTTCACACCTTGTGAAGGTGAATAACTGTTATGAAAAACAACAGATATTATCCTTACTGGCTGGCAGGAATGTCAGCGATTGCAGGTGTGCTGGTGGTGTTTGGTATTATGAATATCACAGGTATCACTCTGCCGGACAATGTTGTCCGCGCCCTCGGCATTATTGAGATGCTGGGTATTGTCACTGTTGCCTACACCACAGTTAAACTTAAAGCGGCAAAAAACAGCGGCAGATATACAAAAACAAAAAAGAAAAAATAATCAGAGCAGGGATATTATTCCCTGCTTTCTTGTTGCTATATTTATAAAAAATATGCTATTATTATTAAAAATAATAATGCTGACGGAGAAATTATTATGTTTGAAAATTTTGACAATGACGATATAAGAAAACGGTATCAGAGACTGGTGGACGAACGGTATATAGGGGAGATGAGCCTTGAAGATTGCATAGATATGGCCAATAAAGGCAATGAGGTTGCACAGACAGAACTGGGATGCAGATACAGGGATGGCAAAGGTGTTGAAAAAGATGAAGAAGCTGCTATCAATTGGCTGCAAAAAGCTGTGGATAATGGCTATATAAATGCTATGGTGGAACTGGGCCGTCTTTACAGGAAAAGAACACGCTATACAGCTACAACACAGGCGCTGGAACTGTTCAAAAGAGCGGCAGATGCAGGAGACGAGCGCGGTATGGCGTATGTTGCAGAGCATTATGTAAATCAGCCAAGCCGCGGACAGATAGAACTTGGTTATCATTACCTGAAAAAAGCTGCTGAAAAAGGCTATGAACCTGCCATTTCTTTCGCGCGGCAGTTACATATAGCCGGCAGTACTCAACTTGTAAGGGATATTGTCAAGCCTTTCCCGGAAAAGGATGTTTTTGTATGGTATAGAAACGCCGCGCATTCAGGAGATTCCCTGGCCAGGAAAAATTATCACAGCATGCTGCGTTCAGGCCATGGTACGCTGGAAGAAAGAATCAGGGTGCTGGGCGAACCGGAATATGAACCGCTTTGTGAAAAACCAGTGCCTGCCCTGTTTGCGGAACTGAAGAAGAATAACTCTGAAACCATAGAAAACATAGCTTATTCACTGTACAGCAACCTGGACAGAAAGCCGTCATTGGACAATTTTGAAAAACTGCTGCTGACAGACAGACATTTCAAATATGGCGAAAAATCAAAACCTGTAAAGGATGAATACATCCGTGCCATCAATGCCGGCAGCTATGGCAGTGTGATTGACAAAAAGGATGTTGAAACAACAGAAGCGATTCTTGCCAAAGCAACCCCGGACAAAGGTATTACCCGCAACAAATGGTTTGTGATAGCAGCGGTACTGTTGTTGCCTGCAATTCTACCGGCAATCTGGCTTAAAGTTTCCGGAGACCCGCTTCTGGCATTTGGTTTTATTCCGGTTATATTGATTTTCCTTGTTGTCCGTGCCAGAAAACCTTATTCACCGCGTATACTGGCACTGCACGAAAAACAGGAAGCTGTGGATAATTTTATAAAAAAATATTCTTCATATGTAAACAATGTACATAATGCCGCAACCTTTCAGCGCAAAGCCCTGCTGGCAAAAGGCCTGTCACAGGATAAAGTGGATGAAGAGTACGGCTACAAATACATAGTTGCATATTATCAGCGCCTTAAGGATATGCTGGACAGATACCGGGGAATGGATTTTGGTGTGCGCAACACCCCAAAACCACAGCCAAAGGCAAAGCCGGGTAAAAAAAGCAAACCAAGAAGCAGAATTTAATACATATACTTTTTATTCTGAAGCCCAACCGGTAAACCGGTTGGGCTTTGTGTGTTTGTTATATTAAAGATAATTGACATATTAAGTGAAAATAGTGTAAAATATAGTATTAATCGGAGGTTTACTCATTATGGTTTACAGTATGACAGGTTATGGCAAGGGGAACCTTGTTTTACATGGCAAAGATATTACAGTTGAAGTAAAAAGTGTCAACCACAGATACTTTGAATACTCCAGCAGAATGTCCCGTTTTTTCAACTTTCTTGACGATAAAATCAAAAAAGAAATCCAGGGTATGATTGCCCGTGGCAAGGTTGAAGTCAGCCTTATGATAAGGGCTGTGGAAACCAGCGAAACCAAGGTAGAGCCGGATCTTCTTCTGGCAAAAAGTTACTATGATGCTTTGCAGACACTGTCTGACAGCCTTGGTCTGCCAAACAATGCGGATATTCTTTCCATCTCCCGTATGGACGGCGTGCTTACACAGGTAAAAAATGAAGAAGACGCAGAAACACTGTGGAATGATGTAAAGACAGTTCTCCATCTTGCAATGGAAGAATTCCTGGCTATGCGCCGTGCAGAAGGCGAAAAACTGTACCGGGATGTTATGGACAGACTGACTGTAATAGAAAATATTGTAAAAAATATTGAAGCAGATGCTCCGGACAGGGTGGATGCATACAGAGAAAGACTGTATAAAAAACTGCAGAATATCCTGCAGGACAAACAGATTGACGATGCCCGTATCCTTACAGAGGCTGCAATATTTGCAGACAAGGTGGCAGTGGACGAAGAAACAACCCGTCTTCACAGTCACATTTCACAGTACCGCAGATATCTTGCCTCCAACGAGCCTATCGGCCGCAAACTGGACTTTCTCACACAGGAGCTGAACAGGGAAACAAACACCATCGGCTCCAAATCCAACGACCTGGCAATTACCGGCATGGTAGTTGAAATAAAAACAGAGATTGAAAAAATCCGTGAACAGATTCAGAATATTGAATAGGTGAAATATGGCAATGCTGAATATAGGCTTTGGCAGTATGATAAGCGCAGACAGGGTGGTGGCTGCACTCAGCCCGGACTCTGCCCCTGTTAAAAGAATGGTGTCCAAAGCAAAGACGGACAAGGTGCTGATTGATGCCACCTTTGGCCGCAAAACAAAAACAGTAATCATTACTGATACAAATCAGATTATTATATGCGCATTTTCCGCAGAGAGAATCTTCGGCAGTGCAAACGACAGCTTGATTAAATTTATGGAGACAGAAGATGAGTGAAATCGGTAAAAATCTTATTGTAATTTCAGGCCCTTCGGGCTGTGGCAAAGACACAGTTGTAAAGCACATCCTCAAAACAGATGACCGCTTTGTTCTCAGTGTATCAGCCACAACAAGAGCAAAAAGACCATACGAAACAGACGGTGTGGACTATATCTTCCTTACAACACAGGAATTTGTAGGCAAAATCGCAGGTGGAGAATTCCTTGAACACACACTTTACTGCGACAATTACTATGGCACACTGAAAAGCCAGATTGAACAGAAAGTTGCAGACGGAAAAGTGGTTATCCTTGTTATAGAAGTTGAAGGTGCTGCCAATGTGAAAAAGGTATATCCTGATGCACTTACCATCTTTGTTGCACCGCCTTCACTGGAAGAACTGGAACGCCGCCTGCGCAACCGCGGCACAGAAGGTGATGATGTTATCAAACAGCGCCTTTTCAAAGCCAGCGAAGAACTGGGCTTCAAGAGCAGCTATGACTACATAGTTGAAAACAATTTTGTGGAACAGTGTGCACAGTCTATTATCGACATTTACGAAAACGAAAAATAATTTAACGGAAGGGGTGGCTTTATGTTGACAGCAGGAGTAGCGGTTGATAAAGCCACTCTTGATTTTGACCGCATTTTTTCATACACAGTGCCGGATATTTTCAAAGCTGAAATAAAAACAGGCTCAATTGTTCTGGTGCCATTCGGCCGCGGAGACAAACTGCGTATAGGAATAGTGCTTTCCCTTGAAGAAAGGGAAGATGTATCAAAACTGAAAAGTGTGCTGGATGTTAAAAACGAAGACCACACTGTTACACCCTATGCACTTTCCCTTATAAAGCATCTCAAGGAAACTACATTCTGCACCTGGTATGAAGCGGTTAAAACAGTTATACCCTTTGGCGCGCTGTATAAAATTGACGGACAGTTCCTTTCAAAACAGCTGGTGCGTCATCTTAAAACAGTTTACACAGCCAACACAGAGTTTGACTCATCCTGTCTTAAAACTGCAAAGCAGAAAGCGGTTTATGAATATCTTTCAACAGGATGGTATGATATAAAGCAGATTGCCCGGGCGACGGAAACCACAAAGGCTGTGGTTGACAATCTGATAAAAGCCGGTGCAGTAATATCAAAACAGCAGGACAGAAATACCTCTGCCTACAGCCATATACAGCAGTGCAGGGGCGATGTCACATTGTCAGACCAGCAGCAGAAGGTTTATGATGAAATACTTTCCATCAATGATGGCAAGACACACCTGCTTCACGGTGTGACCTCATCCGGCAAAAGTATGGTATTTATAAAGCTGATACAGCATACCCTCGCATCTGGCGGCAGTGCAATGGTGCTTGTGCCGGAAATTTCCCTTACCCCCCAGATGATACGTCTGCTGAAGGAATATTTCGGCGATACTGTCAGCGTTATTCACTCACGGCTGTCCCACACGGAGCGTCTGCTGCAGTACAACAGGGCATTGACAGGACAGTCCCGTGTGGTGGTGGGCACCCGCAGTGCGGTTTTCACACCACTTGAAAATCTGCAGCTGATTATAGTTGACGAAGAGCACGAAAAAAGCTTTAAATCAGAATCGGCGCCGCGTTATTCTGCCATACGCGTGGCGCAGTTTATAGCCCGTACAACACAGGCAAAACTTGTGCTGGCCAGTGCCACACCAAGCATAGAAAGCTATTATCTGGCAAATAACGGTTATTATCACCTGCACACAATGCCACAGCGCTATGCAGGTCTGCCTCTGCCACAGGTGGAAATAATTGATATGGCACAGCAGGCTATGACAGGGGACACAGGTCCTGTGTCAAAGGTGGTATTGCGCTATCTGGCAGAAAATATTGCAAATGAAAAGCAGAGCATCATCCTGATAAACCGCCGCGGCTATTCCACAGTAGGTGTGTGCAAGGAATGCCGCCAACCTGTTAAATGTGACGACTGCTCTGTAAACCTTGTAAAACATAAAAAACAGAACAGGCTTATGTGCCATTATTGCGGCAGGATATATCCGGTTGTGGAAACCTGCCCTGAATGCGGCGGAGAAATCAGCTACAGCGGCTTTGGCACACAGCATATAGAAGAATATATACAGGCGGCAATCCCCACAGCCAGAATACTGCGTATGGATGCCGATACAACAGGCCGGGCAGACAGTCACGAAGAAATGCTTGAAGCTTTTGGCAAAAAAGAGTATGATATATTGATAGGCACACAGATGGTGGCCAAGGGTCTGGATTTTGACGATGTGAATATGGTATGTGTCCTTGGCATCGATTCAATGCTGAATCACCCGGGCTATAATTCCAACGAACAGGCCTTCAATCTTATTACACAGGTTATCGGCCGTGCCGGCAGGCGTGCACGGGGTGCAAAGGCTGTTATACAGACTTATGACAGTTACAATCCTGTTATCAATATGGCGGCAAACCAGGACTACACCGCTTTCTACAACAGCGAAATTGCCTACAGAAAGCTGAACACCTATCCGCCGTTCTGCACTATGGTAACTGTAGCCTTTACCCATAACAGTGAAGCCACCGCCGCAAAGGACGCCCGCAGATTCCTTGATATCATCAAAAAGGAAATAACAAATCACAATATTCCTATTGTGGTGCTGGGGCCTGTACCTTTTGATGTGGCAATGGTCAGCAAAACATACCGCTGGCGCCTGTCAATAAAATGCAGAAACAATCCTGCTTTCAGGCAGTTTCTCAACAAAGCAATAGAAATTTATCTTAAAGATAAAGAAAATAAATCATCAGTTTATGTAAACATAAATCCGCTTCAGGAATAAAGGAGAAATATTATGGCAATCAGAAATATTGTTAAAGACGGCGACCCTATCCTTAAAAAGGTATGTCGCCCTGTTACAGACTTCAACGAAAAACTGGCAACTCTGCTGGAAGATATGGGCGAAACAATGATCGCTGCAAACGGTCTTGGTCTTGCCGGTCCACAGGTTGGCATGATGCGCCGTGTATTCGTTGTACTGGACCAGTACCTTGATGACGACGACAACGAAGTTGAAGAAATTATCGAATTTGTAAACCCTGAAATCCTTGAAACAAGTGAAGAAACAATTACTTCCTTTGAAGGCTGTCTGTCCTTCCCGGGCAGAAACGGTCTTATCACACGCCCTGCATATGTTCGTGCACAGGCACAGGACAGATATGGCGAATGGTTTGAAATCGAAGCAGAAGGCCTTCTTGCCAGAGCAATCTTACATGAAAATGACCATCTCAACGGCACAACAGTTCTTGACAATGCCAACATTTTCTATGAAGACCTGACAGCAGAACAGCTGCAGGAAATCCAGCAGAGGGAAGACTATGAATAAACAGGACACAAAAGTTCTCTTTATGGGCACACCGGACATTGCCCGCGACTGTCTGCAGCAGCTGCTGGATGACGGCTGGAATGTTATCGGCGCTTTTACAAGAGAGGACAAACCGGTGGGCAGAAAACAGATTCTCACAGCCCCTCCTGTAAAGGAACTGGCACTGCAGCACAACATTCCTGTATATCAGCCTAAAACACTTAAAGGTGAATACAGCGATGTGATTGCAGACTTAAAGCCGGATATGATTGTGGTAGTGGCTTATGGCAGAATCCTGCCAAAGGCTGTTATTGATGTGCCGCAGTTCGGTTGTCTCAATCTGCATGTGTCACTCCTGCCAAAATACCGCGGTGCGGCCCCTATCCAGTGGTCACTTATCAACGGTGACAGACAGACAGGTGTTACGGTAATGCACATTGATGAAGGTCTGGACACAGGGGACATAATAGATGTGCTGCCTATAGATATTGAAGAAAACGAAACACAGGAAGAACTTTTCAATAAAGTTGCAGAAAAAGGCAAGGTTTTCCTAAGTCAGGTAATGGAAACTGTTGTGGCAGGCAATTACACCCGCACACCGCAGGATCATACACAGGCTACACTTGCCCCACCGCTTACAAAGGAAATGGCACTTTTTGACTTTGGCACAGATGCGCTTACCCTGCACAACAAAGTGCGCGGCCAGAACCCTTGGCCATCTGCCCATTTTATGTATGACGGCAAAAAAGTAAAGGTTATCAAAGCACAGGTTGTGGATAAACAGGGTAAAGTGGGGGAAATCCTTTCCACAAAACCGCTTGTTGTTGCCACAGCTGACAAAGCCCTGCAGCTTATCACAGTACAGCCGGAAGGCAGCAAAGCCATGGACGGCACAGCCTGGGCAATGGGCCGCAGATTCAAAGCCGGCGACTCAGTTTTATAAATTTTCCATAATGTTTTTACCGAATTATCAAATATTGGGGGTAAAATATAATCAAATAACTAAAAAGGAGATTTATAAATGTATTTTTATGGATTTGATATATACTATTTCCTGCTTGTTCTGCCTGCAGTAATTTTTTCCATGTGGGCACAGGCAAAGGTGAATTCCACATTCAACCAGTATTCACGCGTTACAACCTACAGCCGTATGACAGGCTTTGAGGCTGCCCGCAGAATTCTGGATGCCAATGGTCTGCGCCATGTCCATATCGAACGTGTGGCCGGCAACCTGACTGACCACTATGACCCACGAACAAATGTTATCCGCCTGTCAGACAGCGTATATGCTTCCAACAGCGTTGCTGCCATCGGCGTAGCGGCCCACGAAGCAGGTCACGCAGTACAGTATGCAGTTAACTACACACCTATCAAAATCCGCACCAGCATTCTGCCGGTTTGCCAGATAGGCAGCCAGATTTCATGGCCTCTTATCATCTTTGGTTTCTTTATGAACAGCCAGATGCTGGTAAACATCGGTCTTATTATGTTTGCTTCCATTTCTGTGTTCCAGTTTGTTACACTGCCTGTTGAACTCAATGCCTCCAACCGTGCCACGGATGCCCTGGCAATCAGCGGTTCAATCACAGAAACAGAGCTGTACGGTGTGGAAA
>JAFULT010000155.1 GCA_017483145.1 Oscillospiraceae bacterium
GACTTTGTCAATTGCAAAACAATCAAAAATGTGTTATTATGGGGTATATTATCTTTAGAGATGCCCAGATGTGCGCCAACGGCATACAAAAACACTATAAAGCAGCGTATGCAGCACACTGGGTAAATACAGCAAGGAGGCACAGTATGGAAAAAGATAACGCAAAAAAAATAGTTTTCAGCGGCATTCAGCCAACAGGTTCATTCACACTCGGTAACTACATTGGGGCTGTTCGTAACTGGCCACTGCTGCAGGATGAATATAACTGTATCTACAGTGTTGTTGACCAGCATGCTCTTACAGTGAGACAGGACCCTGCAACACTGCGCAAACGCACATATGAAGCTTTTGCAATGTTGCTGGCAAGCGGTATCGACCCTGAAAAAAGCATGCTGTTTGTACAGAGCCACAACCCTATCCATTCACAGCTGAACTGGATTCTGGCCTGTAATGTACAGTACGGCGAACTGACAAGAATGACACAGTTCAAGGATAAATCTGCAAAACACCCTGAAAATATCAACGGTGGTCTGCTGACATACCCTGTTCTGATGGCTGCTGATATACTGGCTTACAACGCCGCAGTAGTACCTGTGGGCATTGACCAGAAACAGCACGTTGAACTGGCAAGAAACATTGCACAGAGATTCAACTCTGTTTACGGTGAAACATTTGTTATGCCGGAAGCAATCAGCCCGAAAGTAGGCGCAAAGATTATGTCTCTGCAGGAACCTACAAAGAAAATGTCCAAGTCTGACGAAAACCTGAATGCTACAATTCTGCTTTCTGATGACAAAGACGCCATTATGAGAAAATTCAAACGCGCTGTTACAGACAGTGACGGTTTTGTAAAATATGATGTGGAAAACAAACCGGGCGTTTCCAACCTGATGGGTATCTACAATGTATTCACAGGCAAATCCTTTGAAGAGATTGAAAAAGAATTTGAAGGTCTGGGCTATGGTGTGCTGAAAGAAGCAGTTGGTCAGGCAGTTGTGGATGGCCTGGCACCAATCCAGGGCGAATACAACAGAATTCTTTCTGACAAGGCATATCTGGAAGGTGTGATGAAAGACGGCGCCTTGAAAGCACAGCGTTATTCACAGAGAATTCTGGACAAAGTATACCGCAAAGTTGGTTTTGTACAGATTAAAAACAAATAAAAATATCATTGTTCCCCCGCTGCATATGCGGGGGGATTTTTTATAATAAATAATAAGTTACTTATTTGCAAAAAATTATACAATATGACAATTGACATTTATATGAAATAGTAATATGATTAATTTAGTATATTTTAATTTATACAAAAAACGTATATAATTTTGCCGGGGCGTAATGTTGCCCTATATCTTGAAAGGAGAAACGATTCAAAATGGCAAATAATGTAAAAGAAAAGAAAAATGATCTTGACGTTATTGGCTTCTGGAAAGCCCAGCAGTCAGCATGGAAAATTACTGTTTACCGTACTTCCATGGAACGTCTTGTTTACAAAGCAGTTCTGCCATACCTGACACTGTATATCGTACTGATGGGCGCTACAAAAACTCAGATCGGTACAGTTACAAGTTTGGGTACTCTGGTTGCTGCTGTTATGGCACCATTCCTTGGTTCTTACATCGATAAAAATGGTCCTAAGAAAATGTATCTGCTGGGTATCGCAGTTCTGTTGGGTGGTTATCTTGCACTGTGGAAAGCACCTATCTGGCAGGTTGCTGCACTGGGTATGTTCCTGCATACAATGGGCAGTACACTGGGTGGCCAGTCCTGTGCAAACATTTGTGGTAACTGTCTGGAATCCTGTGACCGTGCAAAAGGTATGCTGGTTTGTGAAACATTCGCTGCCGGCGTTCTGGGTATGATCGGTCCTGCATTTGCAGGCTGGTTCCTGGTTAACATCATGGGTGTTGTTGGTACACCTTCAGACCCACTTACAATCAAACCTCTGTTCTTCTTCTGTCTGGTTGTCACATTCCTGTCTCTGTTGATGATCATCTTCAAACTGGATGTTTCTCATCTGGTGCAAAAGGTGAAGCCAAAAAAGCAAAACGTAACCCAGTTAAAGATGCTTTCTCAATGATGAGAGCAGACAAAAACTGTATGAAATGGATGGTTATGACATCTGTTAACCGTATCCCTATGGCTATGATCGTTCCTTACCTCCAGCTGTACGCTGCTGAAGTTAAAGGTGCTACAACAGGCGAACTTGCTGCTATGACAACAGCTACAGCTCTTACATCTGTTGTTTGCGGTTACTTCTTCGGTATTCTGGCTGACAAATACGGTCGTAAAAAAACACTGGCATTCACACTGGTTGCTTACATCACAGCTCTTATCCTGCTGATGACAACAACAAACACAAAAATGCTTATCGTTGTTGGTCTGCTGGTTGGTTTCCAGGAAATCGGTATGGTTATCAATGGTTCCATGCAGCACGAACTGGTTCCAGGTTGGGCTCGTGGCCGTTGGTCAGGTGCTAACGGTATGGTTGGTTCCCTGGTTGCTTCTGTATTCGCATTTGCAGCTGGTATCATCTACGACTCCTTTGGTCCACAGTGGCTGTTCATCATCTACATC
>JAFULT010000156.1 GCA_017483145.1 Oscillospiraceae bacterium
GAATCGCAATCCACTGGCCTCGCAAGGACAAACTCGGCCTTTTGCCTGCGGCAAAACCGTTCTTGCAGCTACGCTGCCCCACGTTTTGGTTACTTTTGGCACCAAAAGTAACGCCAGCGCAGCGTCAGATACTTTACAAACACATAAAAGTAATAGTTGTTTATATAATTATCATAAAAAATAAACTTATTGCGGTTTACAACTGCAAAGATTCTTACCCTAAAGGGCACGCGTCACAGGCAAAGCCTGTTCAGAATGACAGAGTGATAGCTAGTGGGAATGCTACAGGCGGGGATGGAATATCGCCGGCATATGACAAAAAGAAAAAAGGGGACTGTCCTGCGACAGCCCCCTTTTTATATGGAGTTAATAATATGATTTAACTATTAATATTTGATTGGGCGTGCTACATAACTTGTATGAAGAATTTCATGAGCTTTGTGGCTGCCTGGTTCGCCCAGGAATTCTTTGTACAGAGTCTGTACTTCCTGGTTCATATGGGATTTTCTCAGTGTCATTCTTTCGTCCTGTGTATACAGAGCGCCGGCACGGAGAGATTTAAGGTCTACAAAGTTTCTTACGCTTGCAGGCTGTGTTGGCTGACCGCCACCGTTGATACAGCCGCCTGGGCAAGCCATAACTTCGATAAAGTCATACTGAACTTCGCCGTTTTTAACTTTTGTAAGAACTTCTTTGGCATTTTTCAGACCGGAAACTGCACATACTCTGATTGTTTTGCCAGCCAGTGTGTAAACAGCTTCTTTGATGCCTTTGTCTGTGCCACGAACTTCCATAAATTCTGGTTTTTCAAGTTCTTTGCCTGTGAGAACTTCTGCAGCTGTACGCAGAGCAGCTTCCATAACACCGCCGGATGCGCCAAAGATGTGGCCTGCACCGGAAGCTTCACCCATAACTCTGTCAAATTCTTCATCTGGCAGACGGTTGAACTGGATACCTGCTTTTTCGATCATGCGTGCAAATTCTCTTGTTGTGATTGCTACGTCAACGTCTGGAACGCCTGCAGCAGACTGGTCGTCACGGCCAGCTTCAAATTTTTTGGCAACACATGGCATAACTGCAACTACAACGATGTCTTTTGGATCAAGACCCATTTTCTGTGCGTAGTATGTTTTTGCTACTGCACCGAACATCTGCTGTGGAGATTTGCAGGATGAAAGGTTAGGGATAAATTCTGGGAAGTATGTTTCACAGTATTTTACCCAGCCTGGTGAACAGGATGTGAGAAGTGGCAGTGCGCTGCCTTCTGTTGTGAATCTGTGGAGAAATTCTGTTGCTTCTTCCATGATTGTAAGGTCAGCAGCAAAGTCTGTGTCAAATACTTTGTCAAAGCCCAGGCGACGTGCAGCAGCAACCATTTTGCCCTGTACGTTTGTGCCAACTGGCAGACCGAAGCATTCGCCCAGTGTTGCACGGATAGATGGAGCTGTCTGTACAACAACGTGTTTTGTTGGGTCTGCAAGAGCTGCCCAAACTTTATCTGTATCGTCTTTTTCAGCGATAGCGCCTGTTGGACATACTACGATACACTGACCGCAGGATACACAGGCTGTAGCATCCAGAGGCTGTTCAAATGCGGAAGCGATGTGTGTTTCAAAACCACGTTCGTTGGCGCCGATAACGCCGATACCCTGTGTAACGCCACAAGCTGCTACACAACGACGGCAAAGGATACATTTGGAGTTGTCACGGTACATATGAGCTGCGGAATTGTCAACTGGCCATTCCATGTTCATACCGGACCAGGCTTTTGTATCTTTGATACCATAATCTTTAGCAAGTTTCTGCAGTTCGCAGTCACCGCTTCTTACACAACCCAGACAGTCCTGGTTATGTGTGGAAAGAACCAGTTCCAGGTTCATTTTTCTTGCTTTCTGTACTTTTTCAGTGTTTGTGAACACTTCCATACCGTCAGCAACTGGGTATACACAGGCTGTTACCAGACCGCGTGCGCCCTTTACTTCAACAACGCAGATACGGCAAGCGCCGATTTCGTTGATGTCTTTGAGATAGCACAGAGTTGGGATGTCAATACCAGCTTTGTAAGCAGCTTCGAGAATAGTAGAACCTGCAGGTACTTCAACTTCTATGCCGTTAATTTTTACTTTAACCATATCCATAGTAACTTTTTATCCTCCTGTCCTTATTCTCTTACGATAGCATTGAACTTACAGCCGTTCATACATGCACCGCACTTGATACATTTAGCTGGGTCGATAACGTGTGGATTTCTTACTTCACCGCTGATAGCGCCAACAGGACATACACGTTTACACAGAGTACAGCCTTTACATTTGTCTTCAACGATTCTGTATGTAAGCAGATCTTTACATACGCCAGCAGGACATTTTTTGTCAACAATATGTGCTACGTATTCATCACGGAAGTGGTGGAGTGTGGACAGAACTGGGTTAGGAGCAGACTGACCGAGACCGCAGGCAGAGTTTTCTTTGATGAATTTTGCCAGTTCTTCGATTCTGTCAAGGTCTTCCAGTTCGCCGTTGCCGGAAGTGATTTTGTCCAGCAGTTCAAGCAGACGTTTTGTACCGATACGGCAAGGTGCACATTTACCGCAGGATTCTTCAACTGTGAATTCCAGGAAGAATTTAGCGATGTCAACCATACATGTATCTTCGTCCATAACGATAAGACCACCGGAACCCATCATGGAGCCCAGGGCAATCAGGCTGTCATAGTCCATTGGTGTGTCGATAAGGGAAGCTGGGATACAGCCGCCGGAAGGACCACCTGTCTGTGCAGCTTTGAATTTTTTGCCGTTAGGAATGCCGCCGCCGATATCTTCGATAACAGTTCTCAGTGTTGTACCCATTGGGATTTCAACCAGACCAGTATTTTTGATTTTACCGCCCAGAGCGAATACTTTTGTACCGGCAGATTTTTCTGTACCGATGCCTCTGAACCATTCAGCACCTTTCAGGATAATCTGTGGGATGTTTGCATATGTTTCAACATTGTTGAGGATTGTTGGTTTGCCGAACAGACCTTTCTGTGCTGGGAATGGTGGACGTGGACGTGGTTCGCCACGGTTGCCTTCGATGGAGTTCATCAGGGCTGTTTCTTCACCACAAACGAATGCACCGGCACCCAGTTTGATTTCCATGTCATATTCGAAGTCTGTGCCGAAGATGTTTTTGCCCAGCAGGCCGTAAGCTCTTGCATCGTCAATAGCTTTCTGCAGACGCTGTACAGCGATTGGGTATTCAGCACGGATGTATACATAACCTTTTGTTGCGCCGATAGCGTAAGCTGCGATAGCCATAGCTTCGATAACTGCGTGTGGGTCACCTTCCAGGATGGAACGGTCCATAAATGCACCTGGGTCACCTTCGTCAGCGTTACATGCAACATATTTCTGGTCAGCGTGGTTAACTGCTGCCAGCATCCATTTTCTACCTGTTGGGAAGCCGCCGCCGCCACGACCGCGCAGACCGGAGTCGAGGATTGTCTGGCAAACCTGTTCAGGTGTCATTTCTGTAAGAACTTTACCCAGAGCAGCATAACCATCGTAACCGATGTATTCTTCGATGTTGTCCGGGTCGATTCTACCACAGTTTCTCAGAGCAACACGCATCTGATGACGGTAGAAGTCTGTATCGTTCAGGGATTTGATTGTATCGCCCTGAACTGTTTCATCATAAAGCAGACGTGTAACAACACGGCCTTTCAGCAGGTGTTCGTCAACGATTTCTTTTACGTCTTCCGGTTTAACCATTGAGTAGAAGCTGCCTTCTGGATATACAACAACAATTGGGCCGAGAGCACAAAGACCAAAACAACCTGTTTTGATAACTTTTACTTCTTCATGGAGGCCAACTGCTGCAATTTCTGCATTGAATGCATCAATAATTTTCTGTGAGCCTGAGGAGGTACAGCCTGTACCGCCACAAACCATAACGTGACTTCTAAACATTCTTTACCTCTCCTTATTATTCAGCAACTACGTCTTTAACAGCGCCGATTGTAAATTCTGTTACAGGTTTTTTACCGATAACGTGTTCAGAAACAACTCTTGCAACTTTTTCAGCGTCCATTTTAACGTATGTAGTTTTTGTATCGCCTTCAATGATTTCAACAACAGGTTCATACTGGCAGATGCCGATGCAGCCTGTCTGTGAAACAACAGCATGTGTAACTTCTCTTCTTGCCAGTTCTTCTGTGAAAGCGTTCAGAACAGGGCGTGCGCCTGCTGCGATACCGCATGTAGCCATACCAACCAGAATGCGCATTTTGCCTTCCACGCTGTCTCTTGTGTTTACAGAGGCTTTCATTTTATCTCTGATAGCCTGCAGTTCCCGTAAACTTTTCATGATTAATATCTCCTTTTAAATATTTCAAATTGATTCTCTTCAATGAACTCCTTTATCCACCGGACAACCATAGGGTCGGAAAGAGGCGCCCCTTCCAGCACTTCTTTCAGCTGGCGTGTATCACACACAAACTCAGCATCCCCTTTTCTGACTGTGTACACAAAGTCTATGTCTTCATTCATCTGAATAAGAATAGCCACTGTGTCCCACACATCCCCAAGGGGTGTAAAATCAATATGTGATGTGTCAAATACCGCTTTTACTGTTGTTCCCACACCTACGGCAGATGTGATTGCAAAATCTCCGCCTGTCTGCCGGGCCGCCATTTTGAACAGCGGTATGCCCAGACCCACCTTGCGGGTGGTGCGGGAGGTAAAAAAGGGATTTTCCACATTTGCCAGAGTCTGCCGGTCCATGCCTTTGCCGTTGTCTTTGATCATAATTGAAAGCAAGCTGTTCTCCTCAGACGCTTCTATTTCAATTTCTATCAGACTGGCGCCGGCCACCACAGAGTTCTGGGCAACGTCCAGTATATTCAAAGAAAGTTCCTGCATAGTCTAATTAATCCCGATATTTAGCCAGGATAGCGTCCAGTTCGCTGCCGTCTTCTTTAACGCGACCGTAAACGTCTTCGTTAACTGTGAAAACAGGTGCAAGACCGCAAGCACCGATACAACGGGATGCTTCCAGAGAGAATTTACCATCCAGCTGGCAGTCGCCGTTCTGGATACCAAGTTTTTCTTCCAGTTTTGCAAGGATTTTGCCGCTGCCTTTTACGTAGCATGCTGTACCAAGACAAACTGCAATTTTGTATCTGCCTTTTGGAGACAGGGAGAACTGTGCATAGAATGTAGCAATGCCGTAGATTTCTTCCAGGCTTCTGCCTGTGCCTTCGGCAACAATTCTCAACACTTCAACAGGCAGGTAGCCATAAATTTCCTGAGCGTACTGCAGGGCTGGCATAGCTGCACCAGGTTTTTTGCCATTTTCATCCAGCCATGCTCTGAGCTGTGCTTCCTGCTCAGGTGTGCCGGAGAATGGCAGTTTTGAAATTTTCTTCATATTATCCTCCTGTAAATTTGTAATCCGCCAATCATATTGGCGAACCAACAAAAATTGCCGTAGTTATACATATAAATTATACCAAATAAATATTAATTTATCTATAGCTTTTCTGTGCAAAAAATAGTTTTTTTATGCTATTTAGGCATTTTCTACAGATTGTCAAAAAATAAACTGCATTTATATGGAAAATTTATATGTTTTTTATAAAAATATGTGCTATAATAATACTACATATGGATAAAATTTACAAGTTTTATCGATAAAGATGATTATTTGAAAAACACAAACATTTGTCTGCATTCCCTGTGTAGTTATGTCGCAGACAATTTATATAAAAGGAGCTTACTGTTTATGAAAATCAAAGATATTGCACAGCTGCTGGGAGCCGAAATACTGACACCTGAAATCAGCGTGGAAACCGAAGTACACACTGCCTGCGGCAGTGATATGATGAGCGACGTGCTGGCCTATGTAAAAGACCAGGCTGTGCTTGTTACCGGGCTGAACAACCCGCAGGTTATCCGCACTGCCGATATGATGGATATGGTGTGCGTGGTATATGTACGCGGCAAAAGACCGGATGCCCTGTCACTGGAACTGGCAAGGGAAAGCAACATCTGTGTGCTGACAACAAAGACACCTATGTTTGCCTGCTGCGGTATCCTGTACGAAAACGGACTGAGAGGTGCATAAATGGAAGTTATAAAATACACATACACTGTGCCGGGAGACGATTTTACTGCTGCCGGGCAGGCGTCCACCGACCTGAAGAAAAAACTGAAGGTGATGGGTGTGGACTCCAAAAGTCTGCGCAACATAAACATCAGCCTGTATGAAGGGGAAATCAACCTGGCCATCCACGCAGGCGGCGGGGAAATCACAGTGCTGGTTTATCCTGACAAAGTGGAAATGTATCTGGACGACAACGGCCCGGGTATTGAAAATATTGAACTGGCAATGACTGAAGGTTATTCAGGTGCCAGTGATGC
>JAFULT010000157.1 GCA_017483145.1 Oscillospiraceae bacterium
CCGATAACAACATCTGTGTCGATATCATAGTAGAAACCGTTGTCGATAGCTGGGCCGATTGTCAGTTTTGCATCAGGAATGAATTTAAGAATAGCCTGTGCCATAACGTGGCTTGCTGTATGCCAGAATGCTTTTTTGCCTTCTTTGTCTTCAAAAGTAAGGATTTCAACTTCTGCATCTGCATCAACGATGTCTCTCAGGTCTTTGAGGTCGCCGTTAACTTTTGCAACTGTTGCTTTGTCCAGAAGTTTTGGGCTGATGGATTTTGCCAGTTCGGCAAGGCTGATAGGATTTTCAAACTCTTTGATAGAGCCGTCTTTCAGTGTAACTTTAATCATAATTTTTCCCTTTCTGTTTTTTAAGTTACGTTTAATTACAGATTTTGGAATGTCAGTGCCTGTAAAATAAAAAAGCACCTCCATCCCAAACGGGATGAGGTGTGTTATGCCCCACGGTTCCACCCGAATTGCAGTATATACTGCCACTCTTGTAAGATATAACGGTCTTGCCCGGGCACGGTTCGCCATGCCGGCTCAACGGTGGTACCCTGTAAGTGAATTTGCCTTTTCGCAGCAACCAAAGGCTCTCTGAAAAATCCAGCCTGCAGAACATGTCCGTCTCAACGCCATGCACTAATATTATCACTTTTGGCTACATCTGTCAATACCCGGCAAACAGATATGTTATTTTATTGACAATATATATCCCTTGACATTTTGATTATTGGCATTTAAAATATAGAGTGGAATAATAATTTTTAAATTTGAACTATATATTTATAAGTACCATTATATCATATATAAAATTTAATTATATTAAATACTCAAATTCATTTATTGAAGGAGTGACAGCATGACACTACAATTATGGCAGGTTGCCTTGGTAGTGTTCATTGTGGCAGCCGTAGTTGGTGCAGTTGCATTCAACATGGGTGTCTCTCATAGACGCAAAACTGCCGAAGCTTTAATCGGCAGCGCTGAAAATGAAAAAGTAAGAATTATCAATGACGCTATTAAGTCAGCTGAACAAAAACGAAAAGAAACATTGCTGGAAGCCAAAGACGAAATCTATAAAATGAAGGCAGACAGCGAAAAAGAGCTGAAGGAACGTCGTGGCGAAGTTAGCCGCCAGGAAAGAAGACTGAACCAGAAAGAAGAAAATCTGGACAAGAAAACCGATGCTCTTGAAAAGAAAGAAGCAGATATCAAACAGAAAGAACTGCTTGTAACCGCACGTCTGGATGAAATCGAACAGATGAAACAGCGTGAACTGGAAAAACTGGAAACAATCTCCGGTCTTTCCCAGGATGCTGCAAAGGCACTGATTCTGCAGCGTCTGGACGAACAGTTGACACACGAAAAAGCTGTAAAAATCATAGCTTATGAAGATCAGCTGAAAGAAGACAGTGAAGAGTTGGCAAGAAATCTGCTGACACAGACAATTGCAAGATGCGCAGTTGACCATTCTGCTGACGCTGTGGTAAGCGTGGTACCGCTGCCAAGTGACGAAATGAAGGGCAGAATCATCGGCCGTGAAGGCAGAAACATCCGTGCACTTGAAACAGCAACAGGTGTAGATTTAATCATTGACGACACACCTGAAGCAATCACAATCTCCAGCTTTGACCCTGTGCGCAGGGAAGTGGCAAGACAGACACTGGAAAAACTGATTTCCGACGGTCGTATCCACCCTGCAAGAATTGAAGAAACAGTGGAAAAAGCAAGAAAAGACGTAGAACTGACAATCAAAAAAGAAGGCGAACGCGCAGTTATGGAAGCCGGCATTCACGGCCTGCACCCTGAACTGGTAAAACTTATCGGCCGTCTGAAATACCGTACAAGTTATGGTCAGAATGTGCTGAAGCACTCTCTGGAAGTTTGCTATCTGTCCGGCCTTATCGCAGGCGAACTGGGTATGGACGTGGCACAGGCAAAGAGAGCCGGCCTTCTCCACGATATCGGTAAAGGTCTTGACCACGAATACGAAGGCACACACGTGTCCATCGGTGTTGATGTGGCTAAAAAATATAAAGAATCCAACGCAGTGATCCATGCCATCCAGGCACATCACAACGATGTGGAACCACAGACAGCTCTTGCATTTATTGTTATGGCTGCAGATGCTATCAGCGCTGCCCGCCCGGGTGCAAGAAGAGAAAACCTGGAAAACTACATCAGAAGACTTGAAAAGCTGGAAGAAATTTCCAACAGCTTTGCAGGTGTTGAAAACAGCTATGCTGTACAGGCCGGCCGTGAAGTGAGAATCATGGTTAAGCCGGAAGCGGTAAGCGATGACCAGATTGTAATCCTGGCACGCGACATCGTGGCAAAAATTGAAAATGAACTGGATTACCCAGGTCAGATCAAGGTAAACGTAATCAGAGAAAGCCGTGCGGTTGATTACGCAAAATAATTTAACATAGAGTTAATACGGAATTAAAGGGCAGCCATACGGTTGCCCTTTTTTAATGCTTTTATTGACCTTTTTCATCAAAAGAATTAAAATGGAGTTAAAATATAAACCTGTAAACAGAAAGGCAAAAGAATGAAAAAGATTATATCCGCTTTAATTGTTTTTATCGTATGTATATCCCTTGTTGCCTGCGGCGGAGAAGCCGCTCCACAGGAAGAACAGCCTGTGAAAAACCCGCTGACAGAAGATCAGAATGCCGCCATTGTAAAAGTGGTGGAAAAGCTGGAAAACATTGATATGCTGGGTGAAAGTGTTGTTTTCAGCCGGCTGTCAGGCGAAGATGCCCTGTCTGCAGGTGAACTTTGCTACAATATGAAATACAGCGGTTTTGCAGGCATGGACTGGGAAATGTACTGCAAAATGGCGCTGAAATATTTCAATGTGCCACAGGTTGCGCCGACAGAAATAAAATGCTGGCTGTGCGGCCGGCCTGTTGTAAGCTACACAGAGGCTGACGGCTATGCAAATGTGGTGGAAGCCCACACCCACGATACAAGGGGCGATGTAAGCCGGGCATACAATATTTATCAGGAATCCTGGACAGACGGAGAAAAATATTATCTGACAATGTACAAACTGTTCCCGGACCTTATGAAAAACACAGACCCTGCCGCAATAAATTTCTATGCCAGCTATGCTGACGCCGCAAATATGGAAAACGTGCTGTTTACAGCAGCAGATGATGCACAGTTTGCAGACTTTGTTGAAAAAACAGACTTTTCAGATTTTGCCCTGTACACCTATGTTTTCACAGCTGATGAAAACGGCAAAGACTTTAAACTGGAAGAATACAGATTTTAAAACCGATACATATCAGAAAAGGACGCCTGCTGGCGTCCTTTTTGTGTCGGGTTTAATCAGTTCTTAAGACTGCGATAACAACCTGTTAACTTTTATGCAATACAATTTATATATTACAGCTGGATAATAAGCCTGTGGAAAAATTCCACACATTTATCAATCTTTTCAACAGGAATTCGTTCGTTGTCGTTGTGGATAAGACCGCGTTCTTCCTTTGTAAGATGCATTGCGCTGAATTTGTAAACATCGCGGCAGATTCTGGAGAAATGGCGGCTGTCACTGCCGGCAATCATAAGATACGGGCTGACAATGGCATCTGTCCAGGTGTCGCCTGTGGCTTTTTCCACCTTGCGCCAGGCATCGCTTTCTGTGGATGCATAAGGGGAAGCTTCCTGCCGGATAACATATTCGCAGGTCACATCCTCTGCACAAAGGCTCTGGAAATATTTCAGTGCCCGGTCTGTTGATGTATTGTTCAGCAGACGGACATTCACCCTTGCTTCAGACACATTTGGCAGCACATTGCCCTGTTTTGACCCCTGTGCCATTGTGGCGGCTATGGTGGTGCGCATCATTGCATTGATTTCCCCACCCAGTACACTGGCAAGGCGGCACACAAGACCCTTGAACAGCCACATGTTGCCCAGCACAAGACGAAGCGGGAACGGTGTGTAAGGACCCACTTTGTTGAAAAGCCCTGCCACAGGTTCTGTAACCTGTGCTTTGAAAGGTTTGTTTTCCAGGTTTACAATGGTCTGTGCCAGATTGCCAAGTGATGTATGCTTTGGCGGTGTGGATGAGTGACCGCCTGTGCTGGTGGCGGTGAATTTCACTTCACACATACCCTTTTCCCCTATACCTATAACAGCAATCGGTCTGTCAACTCCGGGGAACACCCCGTCCACCACAGCGCCGCCTTCGTCAAGGACAAGGGCAGGTTTAACGCCGTTGGCTTCCAGATAGTCAACCACTGCAGGTGCGCTGATGCCCGCCACTTCCTCGTCACCGCCGAAGGACAGGTAAATATCATTTTCCGGCACAAAACCGCCAGCCAGCAAGCCTTCAAGGGCTTCCATAATACCCACCATAGTGATTTTGGTGTCCAGAGTACCCCTGCCCCACAGAACACCGTCTATAACTTCCCCGCTGAAAGGCGGATGCTGCCAGCGGTCTTCCACCACAGGCACAACATCGTAATGGCTCATCAGCACAGCAGGTTCTTTGTCGCTTCTGCCTTTGATTTTAAACAGCATTGCTGTGTTGCCCAGCTCTTTGTATTCGCTGTTTGCCACAACCACAGGATACAGCTCTTTCAGCTTTTCCCTGTAGGCCGCAAAAACGGCTTTGTCTGTCAGGTCATAGTCCGCATTGGACACGGTGGCATATTTCACAAGGGTGGCCAGGTTCTGTCTTGCCCTTTCCCCGTTGATCTCCACCTTTTCCGGCTGGCGTGGAGCACTGTCTGCGGCCTTGAACCTGGTTGCATTGAAAATCAGCACCGCTGCCAGCAGTACAATTGCAATAAAAATATACAACATATAATTCACCTCTTTTGAAATATCTTACCACAAACCGGAATAAAATCAATTGATTTGTCCCCTTTGACCTTCAAAAAGGGGTTAAATAATAGAAATGTGACAATTTTGAAAGAAACAAACGCCTTTATTTATGATACAATAGAAAGGAACAATAAAAATGTATGAAAGAAGGATACCGCCTGTGAAAATATTACTGGTTGAAGATGACCTGTCAATTGTCAGCTATCTTACACAGTTTCTGAACAATGAAGGGTTTGAAGTAAAGGCCACAGACTCACAGCAGGGCGCTATGGAACTGCTGGAACAGGAAGATTTTGACCTTGCCCTGCTGGATATTTCTCTGACTGAGGGCAACGGCTATTCCCTGTGCCTTGCAATAAAATCACAGTACAATCTGCCTGTTATTTTTGTATCTGCCTCCGGCGATGAATACAGTGTGGTAACCGGGCTGGATATGGGGGCTGATGACTATATTTCCAAGCCTTTCCGACCTATGGAACTGCTGAGCAGAATAAAAAGTGTGCTGCGCCGTGCCGGCAAAACCCAGGCTGTGCTGGTGCACGGGGATATACGCGTGGACACAGTAAAAGGGCAGGTTACCAAAGACGGCAAGGAAGTTTTTCTTTCTGCCCTTGAATACAGGATGCTGCTGGTGTTCCTTTCCAACAAAGGCAAGATTTTAAGCCGCGAAAAACTGCTGGAAGAAATATGGGATATCGGCGGTGATTATGTAAACGACAACACCCTGACAGTATATATAAAGCGAGTACGCGAAAAGATAGAAGACAACCCTGCCGCCCCACAGGTGATAAAAACCGTAAGGGGTATGGGTTACAAATTGGGAGAATAGCGTGAAAATATTCCGTAACAAAGAGCTGAAAAACGCCCTGCTTATATTTACACTGGCCTTTGCCGCAGCCGCTGCGTGGTGCATCAGGATAGCCAACAGACCGGCACTGCTGCCTGTGGCGGCAGTATATCTGGTGTGCCTTGTCACCACTGTTATATACGAAAACAGAAAATACCGCAATATGGAAAGACTGGCCCTGCAGCTGGACAGAATTCTCCACGGAGATATGAACATCCGTTTTGAAGAATTCAGTGAAGGTGAACTGTCCATACTGAAAAACCAGCTGGACAAGGTGGTGCTGAAACTGCGCCGGCAGACAGAAGAACTGAAAAAAGAAAAAATTCATCTGACTGATTCCATTGCTGACATTTCACACCAGCTGCGCACACCGCTGACCAGTATAAACTTTATAATAAAGCTGATACAGGACAAAAAGGCGGCAAGAGACCTGCAGAAACTGGCAGACAGAATAGACTGGCTGATAAATGCACTGCTGAAAATGAGCAAAATTGACGCCGGCACAGTTGTTCTGCGCAAGGATAAAATTTTTATAGCTGACCTTTTGAAAAAAGCGGCTGAACCTTTTGAAATTGCAATGGACCTGAAGGACCAGAGAGTTATTGTAAACCGGGAAGGCGGCGAATACTTTACCGGCGACCTGCAATGGACCGCCGAAGCAATAGGCAACCTGTTCAAAAACTGCAGTGAGCACACCCCGGAAGGCGGCAGTATCACAATTGATGTACAGCAGACCGCTGTTTATACACAGATTACCTTTACAGACACCGGCAGCGGCTTTTATCCGGAAGATATTCCACACCTGTTTGAAAGGTTTTATAAAGGGAAAAACTCCTCCCCCGGCAGTGTGGGCATAGGTCTTGCCCTGGCAAGGACAATCATAACCAGCCAGAACGGCACAATAAAAGCAGAAAATGCCCCGGCAGGCGGAGCAAGATTTATTGTAAAATTCTACCATACAACCGTATAGACAAAAGCAGCCCGCCGGCTGCTTTTTTATTTTGCCCAATCAAAACCACCAGTTAAGCTGGTGGTATGCACAAGCCCTAGAAGGGCATATTACCTGCTCACCTCTTAAGAGGCACTGAAAGTCTGTCTGTTGCATTACACGCACTACAACCACTAAAGTGGTAATATGTCATTCTGAGCGAGTGTAACGAGTCG
>JAFULT010000158.1 GCA_017483145.1 Oscillospiraceae bacterium
GTCCTGCGAGGCTAACGGTCGCCCCTACAAATTATATTTTCTACCACGTAGGGGCGGGGTTCCGCCCCCGCCCGGAAAAACGGATTTCATTCTGAAGGAACGGAGTGACTGAAAAATCTTTGCATTGCAGTTACAGCAGAATTATTTCTTTGTGTAAGGATAATAAAACAAAGATTCCTCCGCCTGCGGCGTTCGGAATGACAAAAGGGAAAGGCGTTGAGAACGACATTTTGTTCAATCTTATATCTGAAACAAAAACCACACCCGTTTATAGGTGTGGTCTGTTTTTATGTTATTCCCAATTGGCTATATTTTCTTCCCACCATTTGTCAAAACCCGGGTCTTTTGGGGAAAGGGTTGGTTTTATGGATGGGGACAGGACAGATGTGGATGTATCAGCTTTGAAAGGCGTGATTGCCCGCACTTCTACTGTTGCACCAAGATAAAGCAGTTTCAGCAGGGCGGCTGTACTGCCTGCCCAATATATGCCCTGATATGTGGTGTTGAAATCATCGGCGGTCATTTTATAACTGCCTGCAGGAAAATGCACCCTGTGCAGCTGGCCAAAAAGATATTCGATAGTCTTTTTGTTTTTCAGCAGCAGGGCTTTGTCAAAACGAATTGGCTTTTCAGAGCCATCATAGCCAAATGCCTTTGGAAACAGGAATGAAGTAACCACTTCCTGTGTGGATGCATTTGCAATACAGCGGTTGAATAATTCCTGTACTGTGGCTTCGTTTAATTCAATTGGAATAAAAGATTTGATAATCTCGTCTTTTTTTGCCATAGCTTTATTCAGATTAAATGCCATAGTTTTCTCCTTTACTTTCTTCCTTCAAACCGTACTTTATGTGTTTCCCACCATTCGTCAAAATCTGCGTCATTTGGTGAAAGGGTAGGCAGTATGTTTACAAATTTGAAACCGGAATTTCCTCTCAGAGTGAAAGGATAGATAACATCGCAGACCACCCCAAGATGGAAAAACTGCTTGAGTATGCCATCTTTGTCGGTCCATTTTTCACCTTTGTAGTTGATTGTAGAGTTGTGGACATTTTCCGGTGAAGCGCCGATTGTATTTGAATGCCGGTGTGTTGTCATCAGCTGGCCGTAGAGATACAAAACAGATTTCAGATTTTCCAGTATTTTGTCCTTGTCAAAAAGGATGGCAGGGGAATCCTGTTCATAGCCGAATTCTTTCTGATAAAGAACTGATTTCAGATAGCTTTTTGTTTCTTTTGTGGCGATACAGCGCAGAAAAAGTTCCTGTACTGTGGCTTCGTTAAGTTCGCATACATATGACGGCTGTTTTTTAGCCAATGATTCAAATAATTCGTCCAGTTCATCATCGTCGTCATCAAACAGACCTTTTTTCTTTTCGTCAAACAAACCCATAATTTTTCTCCCTGTAGTTTATTTTTATACTGTTATAATTATATCACTATAAAAAATCATAAGCAATAAATTATCTTTTCAGAATTAATTTTCCTATTGTGACAAAGGGCAAATTATGATAAAATGATAAGTTAGAAAAGTATGTTATAAGGAGAGGAAAAAATGAGTAACTGTATTGCCGCAATGGCTACAGCACCGGGCAAAGCCAGTCTGTGCAGCATCAGAATTTCCGGCGACAATGCCTTTGAAATTGCCAGCAGGGTGTTTGTGCCTGCTGATAAAAAGAAAAATGTAATGGAAGCCAAAGGCTATACTGCCATGTTTGGTTCTTTTTACCGCAAGGGAGAAGAGATTGACCAGGCTGTGGCACTGTTTTTCCGTGCTCCAAGAAGCTACACCGGGGAAAATGTGGTGGAAATCAGCTGTCACGGCGGCAGTGCCGTAGCTGACCAGCTGCTGAAAGCCTGTTATGAAGCGGGGGCAGCCCCTGCAGGTGCCGGGGAGTTTACAAAACGTGCTTTTCTCAACGGCAAAATGAGCATCACACAGGCAGAGGCTGTAATGGAAATGATAAATGCCACCAACAGCCAGACTCTTAATGCTGCCAAAAGTGCCTTGGAAGGTCATCTGTACAAAAGAGCAGCAAAAATCAGGGATGATTTGCTGGTACTGGTGGGACATATTTCCGCCTATACAGATTATCCGGAAGAAGCTGTGGAAGATGTGACCGATGATGAAGTAAGGGATATCCTGCTGAATGCACAGGCCAGTCTGAAAAAGCTGCTGGACGGCTATGACAACGGTGCAAAAATCAAGCAGGGTGTGCATACAGCTATCGTTGGCAAGCCAAACGTGGGCAAATCCACACTGCTGAACGCACTGTCCGGCTTTGAAAAGGCAATTGTTACACCGATTGCCGGCACAACCCGTGACGTGGTGGAACAGGAAGTTATTCTTGGCGGTGTAAACCTTATCCTGCAGGACACAGCAGGCATCCGCGCAACTGATGATGAAGTGGAAGCCATCGGCATCCAGCGTTCACTGGACAGGCTGCAGGGTGCAAACCTGGTATTCTGCGTGTTTGACGGCAGCAGGGAAACTGCACAGGACGATATTGAACTGGCCGCCAGATGCAAAGGGTTGAACAGCATTGCAATCATCAACAAGCAGGACCTTCAGCAGAAATTTGATGTGTCCGCCGTTGAAGGAAACTTTAAAAAGGTACTGTATATCACAGCAAAAGACTTCTATATGTCAAAAGAATTTGAAAATGACGTGATGGAAGTGCTGGGTGTGGCTGACATTGACGTGACAACAGGCGCCATTGTCAACGAAAGACAGTACGAAGCTGTGAGAACAGCATACAATTCAATTACAGACGCATACAACACCTTTGAAATGGGTTACAGCCTGGATATCATAGGTGTGTGCGTTGACGAAGCCCTGTACGCCGTGTACGGACTGACAGGGGAAAATGTTTCCGACGAGGTTGTGAACGAAGTGTTCAGTAAATTCTGCGTTGGGAAATAAAATGGAAAAGTTTAATAACCGTAAAAAATTAAGATTGGAAAAATATGACTATAAAAGTTACGGTGCTTATTTTATAACAATCTGTACGGAAGATAAAAAGCATATACTTGGTAAAATCGTAGGGGGCGATGCCTACATCGCCCCGTATATTGAATTATCAGAGTATGGACAAGCTGTTGAAAAATATTTAAAAAACATTACAGGAATAGATGTTTACACAATAATGCCTAATCATATACATATGATTATCAGAATCGGAATTGATTCTGATGGGACGATGTGGGCATCGTCCCCTACGCAGGGTATACCGCAATTGATCAAATCATTTAAAACATTGGTTACCAAGAATTGCGGTAAAAGTATTTTTCAGCGCTCTTATTACGACCATATAATCCGTGATGAAAAGGATTATATGGAAAAGCGGAACTATATTCTCACAAACCCGTCAAAATGGGCTGAGGATGAGTATTATTCTGGTTAAATTTATTTAAAACTGTAGTCGTATAGAATACAGTTTATATATAGGAGAATCCCTCCACCACCTTTGGTGGTCCCCCTCCCTGAAGGTGAATTGGCGAAGCCAAGAGAGACCGGCCTGGGCCGTTAACAAGGGAGGCGTTAGAATTTTATTAAAATTAGTTTGCTTACAATCGGTGAAAGGGATTGCAAAGTTAACGTACATTCAAACCTAAAAGGAGCTATTTATGGTATTAGGAAATTATGATGTAGTTGTTATCGGTGCGGGTCATGCCGGAATTGAAGCGGCTGTGGCCAGCGCAAGACTGGGCTGCAAGACCGGTCTGTTCACATTGACTCTTGACGGCGTGGGCAACCTGCCGTGTAACCCTGCCATCGGCGGTACTGCAAAGGGTCACCTGGTAAGAGAAATTGACGCGCTGGGCGGTGTAATGGCCATTGCGGCAGACGCCACCAGCCTGCAGATGAGAATGCTGAACCTGGGCAAAGGCCCTGCAGTGCATTCCCTGCGCGTACAGTCTGACAGACAGGCTTATCACAGATATATGAAGAAACTCTGCGAAACAGAGCCTAATCTGGATCTGAAACAGGCAGAAATCTGCGAAATCAAATTCAACGAAAACAACGAACCTGTTGCAGTTGTAACCCAGCTGGGTACACAGTATGACTGCAAGGCTGTAATCATCGCCACAGGCACATATCTGACAGGCAAAATTTATGTGGGCGATGCGGCCTATTACTCCGGTCCGGACGGTCACCACAGCGCAATGAAGCTGTCTGACAGTCTGAAAGCTGCCGGCATTGAACTGCGCCGTTTCAAAACAGGTACACCTGCCCGCGTAAACAAAAGAAGTATCGACTTTTCTGTAATGGAAGTGCAGGAAGGGGACGAAAAAACAGTGCCTATGTCCTTTATGACAAAGCACGAAATCAAAAATATCCTGCCTTGCCACATCCAGTACACAAACCTGGACACACACAAGGTTATTATGGAAAACATCCACCGCTCACCGCTTTACGGCGGCAAGATTGAAGGCATCGGTCCAAGATACTGTCCATCACTGGAAGACAAAGTAATGCGTTTCTCTGACAAGCCAAGACACCAGTTCTTTGTGGAACCTTGCGGTGCTGACACAGATGAAATGTATCTGCAGGGCTTGTCCTCATCACTGCCGGAAGATGTGCAGGTGGCATTTTACAAGACAATCAAAGGTCTGGAAAATCTGGAAGTTATGCGCCCGGCATATGCCATTGAATACGACTGTGTGGACCCTCTGGAACTGAAAGCCACACTGGAATTCAAAAAATATCCGCATCTTTACGGTGCAGGCCAGTTCAACGGCACATCCGGCTATGAAGAAGCTGCCGCACAGGGTCTGATTGCAGGCATCAACGCCGCTCTGAAACTGCAGGGCAGGGATGAATTCACTCTTACAAGACAGTCATCCTACATCGGCACACTGATTGACGACCTTATCACAAAGGGCGTAATGGACCCATACAGAATGATGACCAGCCGCAGCGAATACAGACTGTATCTGCGCCAGGACAATGCTGACGAAAGACTGACACCAATGGGCCGTGAAATCGGTCTGGTGGATGATGCAAGATGGGAAAACTATCTGCACACACTGGAAGTGAAAAATGCTGAAATTGAAAGAATTTCTGCAATCACAATCAAGCCAGGCCAGGTAAAGGAACTGCTGGAAAGCAAAGGTCTGCAGCCACTGTCCACAGGCGTAAGGGCAAATGAATTTCTGAAACGCCCACAGATTACATATGAAGAACTGGTAAGTGTTATCGGTGAAAACCCTGATGTGACACCGTTTATCGCTGACAAGGTGCAGGTGGACATCAAGTATGACGGCTATGTAAAACGCCAGCAGGCACAGATTGAACAGACCAAAAAGCTGGAAAAAACACTGATTCCACAGGACATTGACTACAGCGGAATGAAAGGTCTGCGCATGGAAGCAAGGGAAAAACTGATTAAAATCAGACCTGCCAATGTTGGCCAGGCCAGCCGTATTTCCGGTGTAAGCCCAAGTGATATCTCATCACTGCTGCTGGAACTGAAAATGCGTGATATGAAACAATAATACATATTTATAAATATAACAATGGCGCGATTTCCGCTTTGGCCCCCTTGTTAAAGGGGGCAGTCAACAAAGCTGACTGGGGGATTCTTGGTCATTGATAGGAGATTTATATGATAGACAGAATCCGTTTTGCACAGACTCTGAAAGAATATAATATAGAACTGACAGAAAAACAGATGGATCAGCTGGACAAATATGCTGAAATCCTGGTGGAATACAATGAAAAAGTGAATCTGACAGCTATTACAGACCCACTTGGCATTGAAAATAAGCATTTTCTGGACAGCCTGCTGTTTGCCGCAAATCCGCTGGTAAAAGGCAGGGTGGCTGATGTTGGCACAGGTGCAGGATTTCCGGGTATTGTAACAAAAATCTATAAACCGGAAATCGATATAACACTGATTGAACCAACAGGCAAACGCTGTATATTCCTGCAGTATGCCCTGGACACACTGGGGCTGGACGGCCATGTGGTAAAGGAAAGGGCAGAAGAAGCAGCCAGAAAACAGTGGAGAGAACAGTTTGACGTGGTGACTGCCCGTGCAGTTGCTGATATGCGTGTCCTGTCTGAATACTGTATTCCGCTGGCAAAGGTTGGCGGCCATTTCATCGCTATGAAAGGTGACGGCGAAAAGGAACTGACACCGGCTATGAAAGCGATTGAAAAGCTGGGGGGCAGGTTTGTGAAAATGGAAAATTTCACTCTGCCGGACCAGTCCAGACGCTGTCTGATTATTACAAAAAAAGAAAAGGATACACCAAAGGTATATCCAAGAAACGGCGGCAAAATTGCAAAAGCCCCGCTTTAATTAAATAATGTATATAAAGGCCTGCTGAAAAGCAGGCTTTTTATTGTGACAGAACTGTTATTTTAATTTTACACTATTTATGCTATTATATAGAAAAGGAGTGAAAGATATGAAGAAATTATTCAGTTTACTGCTGGCGGCGGTTATGGCTTTTTCACTTGCAGCCTGCGGACAGGGTGCAGAAGTTAAAACGGAGATTGTCAGAAATTCACGGCCGGTAATGCCTGTGGAAATCCAATGGCCGAAAGAGCTGGAAAACTATCAGTATGTGGAAACAGTTTCATTTGACGGACAGTATGCCATTATGACAGCGAACAGGGCTGTTCCTGTAAAGGGTGAAATCACAGAAACTGAAACTGTAAAACTGTATGCCTATGATGTACACCGGCAGAAGATGATGCATTATGTAAATGTGAATCTTACAGGCGGTTTTGTGGTTTCCGGCGCAAAGGACGGGGACAACCTGTATTATATTGCTGAATATCCAAACCGGAACAGGGCTGTGCTGTATATAAATGACGGTCTTGAAACAAAGGAAATAGGGGATATTCCCTGTGACAATGTGAAAATGAACCCGCCATACATTCTTAAAACAGGGGACAGGCTGATGGTGGTGGCCTGTTCTGAACACACAGACACTTCCCGGTGGGATTTTTATCTGATTGACGGGGAAAACATGGAAAAAATTTATAGCCATGAAGGAACAAATCTTACATATTTAACCAATATTGGCTACAATTCTGACACACAGCAGGTGGAATTTGTGCAGTACAGTCAGCCGGAAACAGGCATATGGCAGATTGAAAGGGTTACAGGCGGCGAAAAACAGCTTTTGCTTGAAAACAAAAGTGATTATCTCCATTTTGCTGTAATGGACAATCTGATTTTCCATTATGTTGAAGACAAGGCGAATACTGATGAAAGACAGGTGCTGGCTGTGACAGATTATGTAAACGGCGGCACTACAAAGATAGGACTGATGTCTTTTGGCGGTTTTTATAATCATAACAGCAGTTTTGGTCTGATTTATGAAAAAGACGGACTGGATATGGTGCAGCTGAAGGTTGAAAACGGTGCTGTGGTAATTTCTCCTGTGGCAACTGATTTTGGAGAAAATGCATCTTTCCGCTTTATCGGTGAAGGGGACAGTGCACTGATGCAGAAGTATGACTATGATACACAGAGTTTCAGTCTGTATGTGATAAGTAAATAAACTGTTCCACGTGGAACAAAAAGGGCACCCGGGTGGGTGCCTTTTTTGTGGTTAGAAGAGATTTGTAAAAAGTGTATTGTGATTTATTTTCAAAAACACGGGGTGTGTTTGTGAATTAAAGCCAGATTGTCATTCAGAGACAGGATGTGCCCAGAATGACAGAGTTAAAGAAAAATGTCATCCCGAAACGCAGTGAGGGATCTTTGCGGTAATAAAAACTGCAAAGAGGATAGTTTTATGATAATTACAGAACAAAGATTCCTCGGCTGAAGCCTTCGGAATGACAGGCGGGGGAGGGGGTGTTTGTGAATCAGAGTTATATAATAAAGAATCCCTCCGTCATTTGCTTTGCAAATGCCACCTCCCTTTCACAAGGGAGGCTGTTACGCCTTGATTTTTGGCACTGTTATCTGATAATGGATGCAGTTTTCGTCTTCATGGCTGTTGTAGTCTGCCTTTACCCCTGCGGACTGCATAATCTTGACGGCCTTTGTGATTGTATTGGTAAACAGGCGGATATCCTTTATATTTACTATTGTTTTCTGTTTGTGCTTCTGCTTTGGTGCCAGCAGACTGTTTATATACCTGTCTGTGGCGGAAACATTGAGACTGTTGCGGATTATGTAATCAATTGCCTTGTCCTGTTTTTCTCCCGGCAGGCGGCTGATGGCGCGGGCGTGGCGCTCTGTAAGATTGAAAGCCAGCATTTTCATCTGTTGTTCTTTGGAAAACTGCAGTAATTTCAGTTTATTTGCCACAGCCGGCTGTGAAATGGACAGTCTCTGCCCTACGGCGGCCTGTGTCAGATTCAGATTGGTCATCAGAGACTGGATTGCCATTGCCTGTTCAAAATAATTCAGGTCTTCGCGCTGCAGGTTTTCGATTACCGCCAGCACGGCCACTTCTTCTTCACTTTTGTCAAGTACGATTACAGGCACGGTGTCAAGCCCGGCTTTGGACGCCGCCAGCAGTCTGCGGTGGCCGGCAATCAGCTGATATCGGCCGTTGGGAAGGCGGGTGGCTGTCAGTGGCTGGAGAATACCATTTTCCTTTATGTTTTCTGACAAATCTTCCAGCGCCTGCCTGTTCAGCAGTTTTCGGGGCTGATAGGGGCAGGGGTCTATCAGATTTACGGCTATCTGTGAAACTGCGGTTTCGTTTTTTGTTCTGAAAGCGGTGGCAAACATTTAAATCATCCTTTCTGTGATTACAGCATATCACAGATTATTCCATATTTACAGAAAAGAATATCGCAGAAAAAGACAGGAAAACCGGTTTTTTTCAACATTTTTTGGGGATAATTGTGGAAAACAGGGGAGAAATGTGAATAAAAGGAGAAAAGTGCGATAAAAAGTGGGGGACGGAGCTGACCGCCGCCGGTGGCGGATAAAGGGAAGCGGAGGAAGGGAAAACAACGAGCGGACAAGAGGGGCTTCAGCCCGTCGCCGTACGCGACGATTGTTTTTCAGGGCCGTAAGGCGGGGGAATCGCAACCCCCGCGGTTTTGGTTACTTTTGCCACCAAAAGTAAC
>JAFULT010000159.1 GCA_017483145.1 Oscillospiraceae bacterium
CATCTTCAGAAAAATTTTAAAAACGGGGATGTTTACAGCATAATTTATTCAGAAGGAGCTCCTTTACTTTGCATCTGTCAGTACACACCGACGGTGGAAATAATGCGAAAGGCAGGTAAAGACGGATACGAATATGCATCAGGCATTGACGCGTACATATATAAAAGCAAACCGGCATTAAATAAAACCATGTATCGCAAATCTTTACAATTGCTGGGTATAGATGAGCAATATATGTTTAATATATCTGTTGATGACAATGTAAACGAAATGAGATTTAAGTATAATAAATCTCTTATTACATTTGATGAAATAAGGAACGCAGCAGAAGAAGTTTTGGCCAAATATGGGAAATATCTGGAGGTGGAAGAATGAACTATTACCCTATAGGGACAGTGGTAACATTAAAAGACGGCGACAGGCCGATTATGATATATGGCAGAAAACAGATACAGGAAGACACAAATTATATATGGGACTATGTGGCTTGCCTGTACCCTGAAGGGAATCTGGGTGATGACTATAATATTTTCTTCCAACACGAAGAAATAGAAAAAGTTTACCACACAGGTCTTGAATCCGAAATGGAAAACAGGATGCTGGAAGTGCTGAACAGCTGACAGTAGCTGTGGGTACAATACAAGTAAGATACAAACTTATTAGAAACATTTGATTTTTCCGGCAAAATAAAGAAATTTTAAATTTCGTAGGTTCTCCAAACGTTAATTTTATTGCGAAGAGAATTTTATACAGACGTATATTCAGAAGATCCCGGTTCCGGGAGCTTTTATTTTATATAACTTCAAAACGCAGTACAGCCGGGCTATTGTAAAATAGCCCGGCTGTGTTATTGAATTTATATCTGTGATTCAGCGGTTAAGAAGCATTTGATAAAAGCCTGTGCAGGTTCAGATTATTCTTCCCAGCTGTCTCCTGTGCCCGGATTTTCCATTTCTCTGCCTTTTTTGATCAGTTCTTCCACTTTGCCTGCGGCCCATACCACATATTCAGCGCAGGTCCACTGGCCGTCAACTCTTTCCCGCACGGTTTTGCCAACCAGTTCCTGGCATCTTACATTGCCGAATTTTTCTTCAAAAGCCACCAGGAATTCTTCCATCAATACATAGCCGCGTCTGTCCAGATGGCCGCCTACTTCAGAAAAACCGAATTCAGCACCCAGAGCAACTGCAGCTGCGTTTACGGCACCGCAGTGAGCGTCACGTTTTTTGTTGCCGTGAAGATAGGTCATAAGTTTTACTGTGTCCATAGGTAAATCCAGCACGCCTCTTTCAATCAGAAGACGCAGTGTGCTCTGTGAACAGCTCAGCCCTTCTTCGCCAAAATAAGGAACTTCTTTGTTGATAAGGTAATCTGCCATAGTCATTTCTCCTGTATATAATTTGTTGAGTTTTGAACTTATATCATTATATTATCACAAGTTGGATAAAGAGTAAATAATTATCGTAAACCGGCGGCCGTAAACGGGATTGTTTTATTTGACTGTTTTTTCTGCCGCTGATATAATATTTTTATCATAAAAAGACAGAAGGTACATATGAAATACAGACTTATTGCCACAGATATGGACGGCACATTGCTTACTCCCGATGATAAAATTACAGACAGGACTGCAGCTGCAATACAGCAGGCGGTGGAAAAAGGCGCTGTGTTCACCCTGTGCACCGGCAGACCGCTGCAGGGGGTAAAAAAATATATAGAACAGCTGGACCTTGACTGCCCGGTAATCACATACAATGGCGCAGTCATTGCCCACAGCAGGACAGGGGAAATACTGTTCAGCCAGAATATGGACAGGGAAGAAGTGCGCCGTGTTTACAACCGGGCAAAAAGCCGCGGTACAATGTTTATCCTTTGGTCACAGAATAAACTGTATGCCAGCGAACTCAGCGAAAAAACAGAATTTTATGAAGGAATCACCAGCACAAAGGCACAGCTGCTTACAGATTTTGATGCTGTGGCTGCACAGGGAATCACAAAATTCCTGTGGTATGACAACCCGGACATCCTTGAAAAATGGATTGATGAACTGAAACAGGACGGATATGAAAAAACCACCTTTACCAAATCCCGCGCATATTTCCTTGAATTTTTTTTCAACAGGGTTTCCAAAGCTGTTGCTATGGAAAAACTGGGGGAATATTACGGCATAGACAAATCAGAGATGATTGCGGTGGGTGACCAGACAAACGACCTTTCAATGATAGAATTTGCAGGCCTTGGTGTGGCTATGGGCAATGCCGTGGACAGCGTTAAAGCAGCTGCAGATTACATCACAGACACAAACACCAACGACGGTGTGGCACAGGTTATAGAAAAATTCATACTGTAAAAAAAGGCCGTTCAGTATATCTGAATGGCTTTTTACGGTTTTATATGCTATACTGAAATCAAATAAACCCAGAAGAGTGATTATATGAAAACAAGAATTGAAAATGTAACAATACTTACAATGGACAAAGACTTCAATGAATATGCAAACAGCAGCATCACCATTGAAGATGACAGAATTATCGCCATAAACGATGACACAATTCCCGTGGACAAGGTGATTGACGGCAGAAACGGCATACTTATGCCAGGTATGGTAAACACCCACGCACATCTGGCAATGATTCCTTTCCGCGGATTGGGGGACGACTGCCCTGACCGCCTGCGCCGTTTTCTCTTTCCGCTGGAATCAAAGACAATGACAGAAAAACTGGTGTCCCTTTCCAGCGAATATGCAGCAGCTGAAATGATGCTGGGCGGTGTTACACAGGTTTACGATATGTATTTCTTTGAAGATGCCGTGGCACAGGCAATGGTAAAAATGAATATGCGTGCCACATTGGCAGAAACAATCCTTGACTTTGCCCACTGCAATTCAGACAAGCCATACGGCGGTCTTGACTACAGCGAATGGTTTATCAAAAAATGGAAAAATGCCCACCCGCTTATCACCCCTTCCATTGCACCCCACGCTACAAACACCAACAGTGCCGATGCCCTGCAGCGTGCCAATAAAATTGCACAGGAAAACGATGTGCTTATCAGCATGCATGTAAGTGAAATGGACTATGAAATGGACTATTTCCGCAAGGAATATGATATGACCCCTGTGGAATTCCTTGATTCCATAGGCCTGCTGACAGACAGACTGCTGGCAGTACACTGCATCCACGCTACAGAAAATGATGTGAAACTTTTCCGTGAAAAAGGCGTAAGGGTAAGCCACTGTGTGGGCTCAAATACAAAGGCCGGCAAAGGCATAATGCCTCTCAAAGCGATGATGGCAGAAGGTGTGACAGTCGGTCTTGGCACAGACGGCGCCTCCAGCGGCAACACAATAGATATTATCACACAGCTGGGTATGGTTACCCGTGCACACAAAACCGCCAACCACGACCGCGGTGCATTTACTGCAAAGGAAATCCTGGCTCTTGCCACAATCGGCGGAGCAAAAGCTCTGGGTACTGACAATATCACAGGCAGCCTTGAAGTGGGTAAAAAAGCGGATATAGTCCTGATTGAGACTGAATCTGTAAATATGTTTCCTGTTCACGACCCGTATTCTGCCATCGTTTACAGTGCCAACCCTTCCAATGTGGACAGTGTGTGGATTGACGGAATGCA
>JAFULT010000160.1 GCA_017483145.1 Oscillospiraceae bacterium
CTGCTGTCCAACGTGGTGGCCATTATCCAGGCCGGCTTTGCCACATTCTGGTCTGCATTTATATATGCAAACTACAAAACAGAGCAGGAAAAAATCAAACAGGTGCACGATTATCTCACGTTCCTTATTGTGGAATTTTTCTGCGTGCTGCTGGCCTTTGAAGATGTGATATTCTTCTTTATCGGTCCTGCATACCGCAGCGGCATGGCAGTTTTCCCTGTTATGCTGCTGGTGCCGGTGTTCCTGATTATTGCAGAAACCACGGTTTACGGCATTTCAATTGCCAAAAAACCTATCCACGACACAATCGGTATCGGTCTGTCTGTGGTGTGCAACATTGCTTTCTGTATGGTGCTGGCACCGAAATTCGGTCTGTACGGGGTATGTATCGCCCTTGCCGGTGCAAACGTGGCAATGTTTATGTACAGAACAGTTATCGCACAGAAACTGTACTGCAGTATTGTCAGCCCACAGCGCACAACAATTGTTATACTGGTAATGTTTGCCCTTACCTTTGCGGCCTGTGTGCTCAGCACAAACTTTATGGCCAAACTGGCTGTAAGCGTGACAGGTATGCTGATTTATCTGTTTATCTACCGCAGACAGCTGATAAGCGCCATCAACCTGGCAAAAGAAATTATCTCAGGCTTTATGGCAAAAAGAAAAGGCAAAACCGAATAAAATAAAAAGCGAACAGGCACAGCATATGCTGTGCCTGTTTTTCTTTTAAAAGTTGTTTAAAGTCGCTGGTCAGAATCACTGGGGATATATTCCATTATATCCTGTACCCTGCATTGCAGGATATAACACAAATCGTTGATTGTTGTTGAGGTAACCGGTTTATTCTTGCGCAGTTTGTCAATTGTGGAGCTGGATAACCTGTGATTCTTGATAAGGGTATAGGTGCTTTCAGAAGATTTTTGCAAAGTGTTCCAGAAAGGTTTATAAGATATCAAAGTTTGATACTCCCGCACTATTAAATTAATAATAAGTATATCTTATATAAGTATTATTTAATTAATTGTAAAAAATTTTTTTTGTCTTGACTATAGTCGTTTAAACGACTATAATTAGTGTGGAAACTTTACATTTTTATATAATGAATTCCAGAAAAAATACTTTAGGAGGATAAAAATGAAAAAGAAATTTTTTGCCATGCTTATGTCACTGGTAATGATTATAAGCCTGGTACCTATGACTGCATTTGCTGCTGATTGTGAGCATGAAAATGTTACATATGTCCCTACAACACCGGGTTATCACGATATGAAATGTACAGACTGTGGCTATATGTATGGATTTACATTTTTTAAATGTGTAAGCACCGATGGCAATTCTGACGGCATCTGTGACAAATGTGGTTATCAGTACAAAAAACCGGCACATGAATGTTCCTTTGATACACTGGTTTCAATCAGCGATACACAGCATCAGTTTAAATGCGGATGCGGCAAATATGTTGGTGAACCAATCAATCACGAAGACAGAGATGGTGACGGTAAATGCAACTGTGGCTATGTAATGTACAAAGCACCTGTTGAAGAACACGAACACAACTATGTTCCACATTCCAACAACGACGGTACACATACATCCAGCTGCAACTGCGGTCTTGAAGTTACACTGAACTGTGCAGACAACAACGGTGACAACAAATGTGATGCCTGCGGCTATGTAATGTACAAAGCACCTGTTGAAGAACATGAACACAATTATGTTCCACACTCCAACAACGACGGTACACACAACCTGTCCTGCAACTGTGGTCTGTCCGTTGAAAAAGTAACTTGCCTTGACAATGACGGCGACGGCAAATGTGATTCCTGCGGCTATGTAAAATACGTTGCACCGGACGAAGAACACGAACACAACTATGTTGCACATTCCAACAATGACGGTACACACAACCTGTCCTGCAACTGTGGTCTGTCTGTTGAAAAAGTAACTTGCCTTGACAACGACGGCGACGGCAAATGTGATTCCTGCGGTTATGTAAAATACATTGCACCGGAAGACCCTGAAGAACCTGAAAAACCTGCAGACCCTGAAAAACCTGCAGCAGGCGAACCGGGCAACAACCTTGATGCAGTTCCTGATACAGGCAACAGCGTTATCGTATATGTACTTGGTGCTATGGTGGCAATCGGCGTTGCCGGCGCAGCTGTTCTGATTGCAACAAAAAAACACATCTGATTTCAATTTTATTATTTTTATAATTGATAAAGGGCGGTGACGGTTATCGTCACCGCTTTTTGTCAGAGCAAAAATATTTTTCAAGGATTTCAATATGGGCAAACAGGACAAACACATTTATACTGCTCCCGTTACAGCCGACTGCAGAAAAAAGAAAAAAGCATACAGAGTTCTTATGGCTGTTTTTATCACACTGTTTGTGGCAGGCGCTGCGGGGCTTTTAATGATTAGCCGCAATATGCGCAATGAGAAAAAACGGCTGCAGCATCTGGCGGGCATTGTGGCGGAAAACCATAACACAGCCACAGAATCTGAACAGGACGGCAAAATACAGCGGTATCAGCAGCTGCACCGGCAGAACAAGGATTTTTTTGGCTGGATACAGATAGATGGCACAGACATAAATTATCCGGTTATGCATACGCCTGATTATCCCGAAAAATACCTGCGTGCTGATTTTGAGTGCAATTACAGCTTCAGCGGATTGCCGTTTCTGGATTACCGCTGCACAGAAAACAGCGACAATATGCTGGTTTACGGACACAATATGATAGACGGCGGAATGTTTACAGATATTGCAAAATACAAGGATGAAGAATACTGGCAGGCGCATCCTGTGGTAAAGTTTGATACTCTTTGCAATCAGTATGAATATGAAGTAATGTATGCATTTTATGACAGGGTTTACAATGCAGATGAAAATGTATTCAAGTTCTATCAGTTTGTTGATGCGGACAACCGGCAGGCTTTTGCTGATGCCATAGACAGTCTCAGCAGGAAATCACTTTACGATACAGGTGTAACAGCGGAATATGGTGACAGTCTGCTCACTCTGGTCACCTGCGGCTATCACACCGCCAACGGGCGTTTCGTTGTGGTGGCCCGCAGGAAATAATTGTACACGGCTGCAAAAACTGCACTTTATTATTTCCTAACCCCGTCTTTATAACTTCTTAATAATTTTATGTTATAATAATAAAAAAGGAGGGGTGGCAATGATAAAGTGGATTGGCCGTGTATCGGCAGTTATTATTTTCCTTGCACTTTTGCCGTTTTTGATAAATGGGTACAAACTGGCAGATTATTATAATCTTATCCCGAAAAAATATTATACGGCAGCTGACTTCGGTATAGAAACTGCCATTTCTCCGGTGGATTATGATGCAGACGGTGTGGACGACTATACAGAAATCCTGCTGGGTGCCCGCCGGGATGCAGAAAACCACCCCCGTTATGACGGCAGTTATGTGGAAGGCGGTTACCCGGCTGACGATGTGGGTGTATGCACAGATGTGGTGTGGCGTGCTTTCAGAAATGCGGGCTACAGTCTGCGCATTATGGTGGACAGGGACATTGCCCTGTATCCGTCAGACTACCGCCGCGTGACAGTAAGGGATGACAATATAGACTTCCGCCGTGTGGTGAATCTGCGTGTGTTTTTTGACAAATATGCCACAGAAATAACCGCAGACACATCTGATATCGGCCGGTGGCAGCCCGGGGATATCGTTATTTTCAAAGACAACAAACATATCGGCATTGTCAGCGACAGAAGAACAAAAGATGGCAAACCGTATATCATACACAACGGCGGCCAGCCGGTAAGGGAAGAGGACTATCTCAAACGCGGAGAAGTTCTGCGCCATTACCGTTTTGATGCTTCACAGATAGACAGCAGTGTGCTGGCCCGGTGGGAAATGTAAAACTGAACAGCAAAAAGCCGGGCATATGCCCGGCTTTGATATTTTGTGTTATTAAAATGACTTAAAATGCAAAGTCGCCGTTGCGGAATACAGGCACCCACTGACCGTCCTGTGTCAGACCGTCAATGTTCATATCAGCAGTACCCATCATAAAGTCGATATGTGTTGAGGAGTCGTTGAACAGACCTTCTTCAGGGCACATGCCCAGACCGCGGCCCAGAGCCAGGTGGCAGCTGGCGTTTTCGTCAATCAGTGTGTTGTAGTAAACCAGACCGGACTGTGAAATGGCAGAGGAGTATTCCACCAGTGCTGTTTCGCCCAGATAGCAGGAGCCTTCATCTGTGTTAACCAGTGCTTCCAGCATTTCCTTGCCTTCGTTTGCAATAACTTCCACAACTTTGCCCTTTTCAAAACGGAAACCGAAGTTTTCCACCTTTTTGCCGCCAAGGATAAGAGGACGGGAAGCGTATACCACACCTTCTGTGCCGTATTTGTAAGGAGTTGTGCAGATTTCTTCTGTAGGAATGTTTGCATTGAAACGGATGGCATCCGGATTTCTCTTGTAGCTGTATTTTGAATATTTTGTCAGCTCAACAGTCAGGTCTGTGCCGTTGGAAGCTGTGAAATGGAGAGCTTTCAGGTTCAGTGCATCCATTTTTTCGCCCATAGCCTGTTTCTTTTCGTTTTTCTGTCTCCATACTTCGTCAATGTCGTTGTCTTCTGTGATATAGCACAGGTCCAGCAGGATAGCCCACAGTTTGTCCAGGGCTGCCTCTCTGTCCAGTTCAGGGAACATCAGTTCTGCCCACTCATATGTAGGCACCATGGCAATACACCACTGGCAGCGTTTTTCCCTGGATGCGCGGCGCATGATGTTTCTGTAGTTGTCAATGTATGCAAAGATTGCATTTGCCTGTGCTTCTGTGGCATCTTCCATCAGTTTTGGGTTAACGCCTTCCAGACGGATTGTACATGCACCGTCATCAAGGGCGTTCTGGTAACGGTCGTGTTCCCAGCCTTCAATTCTCTTTACATCTTCAGCAGACATATACTGTGCCTTTGTTTTCAGACCGGCCAGGTCAAGATAGTTGATAATAACTTCACCGCTGCCGTGTTTGTAGCATTCCTGTGCAAAGATGTTTGCAAACTGATAGCCTTCGATACAGGCTTCCACCAGAACCTTCTGGCCCGGCTGTACATTCAGACCAACTGTAACAAGCATTTTTGCATATTTGCGTATCATCTTTTCATTCATTTCAGTAAACCTCCCTTATACAAATCATTTACTGTATTTTTTATCTATTGTACACTACACACCACGTCTTTTTCAAGGGTATATACTTGTTAAATCAATGTAAACATATCTGTTTTAAGTTGAAAAAGTACAGTCATTGTGATAATATTAATATGATATAGTGCGTTATTATGCACTTTTGTAACGAAACAATATTTTTACAATAAAGAAGGATATAAAAATGGCTAAATTTGAATTTATCAGAAACGAAATAGAAGGTCTGGTGGTTATCAAGCCAACAGTTTTCGGCGATGACCGCGGTTTCTTTATGGAAACATACCACAAGGATGAATTTGCAGCAGCAGGCATCACAAGGGAATTTGTACAGGACAACCACTCAAAAAGCAGCAAAGGTGTTCTGCGCGGTCTCCATTTCCAGACAGAAAACACACAGGGCAAGCTGGTGCGCGTAATCAAAGGCGAAGTTTACGACGTAGCTGTTGACTGCCGTCCGGGTTCTGCCACATTCGGCAAATGGTACGGCGTAACACTGTCAGCAGAAAACAAAGTGCAGTTCTATGTGCCGGAAGGCTTTGCACACGGTTTCCTTGTTCTGTCAGACGAAGCTGAATTTGTATACAAATGTACAGATATCTACAACCCAAAAGCTGAAGGCGGCATCCCTTACAATGACGAAACAATCGGCGTACAGTGGCCTGAAATTGACTGTGAAGTAAAACTCAGCGCAAAAGACCAGGTACACACACCATTTGCACAGCAGACATTTGAATGGGCTGCAAAATTCTGATTATAAAGGTATCTATTTAAAATGAAAGAAAAAATATCTACATTCTGGCGTTATCGCTTTTTGCTGTCAAACCTTATCAACAGAGATATCAAGGTAAAATATCGCCGCAGCAAACTGGGCATTCTGTGGAGCGTATTGAATCCGCTTATGATGATGTGTGTTATGACACTGGTTTTTTCACATATTTTCCGTTTTGGCATTGACAACTATGCGGTGTACATTCTCAGTGGCCAGCTCATCTTCAACTATTTTACAGAAAGCACTACCATGGCCATGGAAAGTGTAATAGGCTATTCTCCGCTTATCAAAAAGGTTTATGTGCCAAAATATATTTTTCCACTGGAAAAAAGCTGTTTTGCATTTGTGAACATGGTGTTTTCACTTATAGCCCTTGTGGTGGTTATGTTCCTTACAGGCGCCAGCTTTTATCCTACATTTATCCTGGCAGTATACCCTTTGGTTACACTGTTCTTCTTCAGCCTTGGCGTAGGTCTGTTCCTGTCATCATCAGCCATATTCTTCCGTGATATCATCCACCTGTGGAGCGTTTTCACAACAGCACTGATGTATGCATCGGCAATCATCTACCCGGTAAGCATGCTGGAAGGTTCACTTATGGGTTATCTTATTTATCTCAACCCTATTTTCTGGTATATTGATGCATTCAGACAGGTTACAATCTATGGCAATATGCTCAGCATTGCCCACATTGTTGTGTGTGCGGCCTGTGCAGTGATTTCTGTGCTTGTTGGTTCTGTTGTGTTCAAAAAAGGCCAGGACAAATTTATTCTGTATATTTAAGGAGGTTATTATGGATAAAGATATTATGGTAAAAGTAGATAATCTTGGTATCTGTTTTAACCTTGCAAAAGAAAGAGTGGACTCTCTCAAGGAGTATTTTCTCAAATTCACAAAAGGTTCCCTTCATTTTGAAGAATTCTGGGCGCTGAAAGATGTGAGCATAGAAATCAGAAGGGGAGACTTTTACGGTCTGGTTGGCATCAACGGCAGCGGCAAATCCACACTGCTGAAAACCATTGCAGGTGTGTTCAAACCTACAGAAGGCTCTGTGCAGGTAAACGGCACCATTGCACCGCTGATTGAACTTGGTGCAGGTTTTGATATGGACCTTACCGCCCGTGAAAATATTTATCTCAACGGCGCTGTACTGGGTTTTTCCAAAAAATTTATGGACGAGCATTTCCAGGATATTGTGGATTTTTCAGAACTGCACGATTTCCTTGATGTGCCACTGAAAAACTATTCCTCCGGTATGGTGGCCCGTATAGCCTTCGCCATAGCCACTGTTGTTGACCCTGATATCCTTATTGCAGACGAAGTCTTGTCTGTTGGGGACTATGCCTTCCAGGAAAAGTGCGAAAAACGTATGGCACAGCTGCTGGCAAACGGCACAACTGTTATTTTCGTAAGTCATTCCACAGAGCAGGTGAAACGCCTGTGCAACAAAGCCACATGGCTGGAACACGGCAAGATTATCATGACAGGCGATGCACAGACAGTATGTGATGCATACAGCAAAAATTATTAAAAGGATTTTAAAATGAGTAACATACAGGACTCTCCATTAAAATTTATAAAAAGAAATCTCAATATAAAAAGAATAGGCACCTTGGTAAACAGAGGTGTCTCTTCTTTAAAAAATGAAGGTCTGGAAGCCACCTGGCGCAAGATTGATTTCCGCATCAAGCTGATGACAAAGGGGGATGTGTGGAAGTTCCGCAGTGATATTCCGCTGAAAAGGGAACTGAAACGACAGAAAGAGGCTGTTTTTCCATATATGCCAAAAATCAGCATCATAGTGCCGCTGTACAACACGCCGGAAAAATTTCTGAAAGAAATGATAGACAGTGTGTACAACCAGTCCTATTCCAACTGGCAGCTGGTGCTGGCAGATGCTTCTGACAAAGACCTGCCATACATAAAGAAAACTGTGGACAGCTATAATGACAGCCGCATTGTGTGGTTCAGACTGGCAGAAAACAAAGGTATCAGTGAAAACACAAACCAGGGTTTCCTGCGTGCAGACGGGGACTATTATGCCCTGCTGGACCACGATGATGTTATTCTGCCCAATGCACTTTATGAAAATGTAAAGGCTATCAATGAAACAGGTGCACAGGTACTGTACAGTGATGAAATCACTCTGGATGGCGATTTGAAGCATCTTATCCAGTTCCATTTCAAAATTGATTACGCCCCGGATTTTCTCCGCGGTGTAAACTATATAACCCACTTCCTTGTGTTTGACAGCAAGCTTTTTGAACAGGTAGGCCCTTATGAAGATGCCCGTTTTGACGGTGCACAGGACTTTGATCTGATTCTCCGTCTGTCAGAAAAAGCCAACAAAGTCCATCATATTCCTAAAGTTCTGTACTACTGGCGCGGTCACGCAGGTTCTACAGCCAGCGATATGTCCACCAAGATGTATGCTTTTGAAGCCGGCCGCAGCGCTGTGCAGGCTCATCTGGAAAGGGTGGGGCTGAAAGGCACTGTTTCCATTCAGCAGTATCCCGGCAGTTACCGCACAGTGTATGAAGTGGACGGCAACCCACAGGTTTCAATTGCCATCCCAAACAAAGACCATATTGAAGACCTGTCCCGCTGTGTTGATTCAATCTTTGCCCTTGGCGGCTGGGACAATGTACAGGTTATCATTGTGGAAAACAACTCCACCCAGCAGGAAACCTTTGACTATTATGAAAAAATCACGGCAGAAAACAGCAAGGTTCAGGTGGTTTACTACAAAGGCGGCTTCAACTTTTCCGCCATCTGCAACTTCGGTGCAGGCTATGCCACAGGGGAACATATTCTGCTGCTGAACAATGACGTTGAATTTATCAGCGAAAACTTTATAAAAGAAATGCTGTCCTACTCACAGCGCGCAGATGTTGGTGCGGTAGGTGCCAAGCTGTATTATCCGGACGGATATCTGCAGCACGCCGGCGTTATCATCGGCATCAACGGCTCTGCAGGCCACAGCCACAAAGGTCTGGCAGATGCCCGCAACAACACAGGGGATATGTACCGCCTTGTAACCACACAGAACTATATGGCGGTTACAGGTGCCTGCCTTATGACAAAGACAGAACTGTACAGAAAATACCCTCTGGACGAAGAAAACTTTGCAGTGGCATACAATGACGTGGATTACTGCCTGCGCCTTTACGAAGCAGGCTATCTCAATGTTTTCACCCCATACAGCGAGGGCATACATTATGAAAGCAAGTCCCGCGGACTGGATGAAACAGACAAGCCAAACCCACGCTATGAAAGGGAAAAGGCCAATTTCCGGCAGAAATGGGGCAAATATTTTGACTGGAACGACCCTTATTACAACCCTCACTTTACACTTTTATATGAAAATTACGGGTATAAATAATGCTTAAAATCAAAAGATTTAAAGAGCTTGTTGCTCTGTTTTTCACATATATGAAGGATGAAGGCTTTTCCGGCACAATGAAACGTGCCATGGGCTTTTTCAAACGCAGGCTGAAAGCAAAAAAAGGCCGTTTCCTGCCGCCGAAAGAAGCACTGGAAATGCAGAAAAGCTATGTTCCATCCTTTGAAAACAAGACAATCAGCGTTGTCACAGCACTTTACAATACAGACAGAAACTTTCTCAAAGAATATATAGACAGCTTTTTAAACCAGAGCTATCAGTTCGGTCAGCTGGTGCTGGCAGATGCCTCTGACGCTGACCACAGCTATGTGGGGGAATATGTGCAGAGTCTCAGAAATGAAAAGATTGTCTATGTAAAGCTGAACGGCAACTTCGGCATTTCCGGCAACACAAATCTGGCAGTTTCCCAGGCAACAGGGGACTATATCTGCCTTGCAGACCACGATGATATCCTGTCACCGGATGCACTTTACCAGATGGCAAAAGCCATCGAAGACACAGGTGCGGACTTTATCTACAGTGATGAAGCCCTGTTTGACACCGACTGGACAAACCCTATTGTTGCCCATTTTAAACCGGACTACAGCTATTATTATCTGACAAACTGCAACTACATCTGCCATCTGGCCTGTATGAAGCGCAACATCTTCATTGCCCTTGGCGGTCTGCAGTCAGCATATGACGGTGCACAGGACCACGACCTGTTCCTTAAAATCACAGAAATACCGGATGTAAAGATACATCACATTCCAAAAGTGCTGTACTATTGGCGTGTCCACGCACAGTCCACCAGCGGCGGCGTACAGGCCAAGCCTTATGTTACACAGAATGCCATCAGGGCACTGGATGACCACCTTGCCCGCATTGGCGTACAGGGCAAAGCTGTGGAAGGCCGTTTCGGCAGCACATACAAAATTGATTACACACTTACCAGCCAGCCCCTTGTGTCCATAATTATCCCGAACAAAGACCAGGTGCCTGTGCTGACAAAATGCATAGACAGCCTTTATGCAAAGACAGACTATAAGAATTTTGAAGTTCTGGTGGTGGAAAACAACTCCACAGAGCCGGAAACCTTTGAATATTACGGCAAAATCCAGAAAGCACACCAGAATCTGAAGGTGCTTTACTACAAAGGCGGCTTCAATTTCTCCGCTATCAACAACTTTGCCGCACAGCAGGCAAAAGGGGAAATGCTGCTTCTGCTGAACAACGATATTGAAATCATCAGCGAAAACTGGCTGGGAGAAATGGTTTCCCTTGCCCTGCAGAAAAATGTGGGTATCGTAGGTGCAATGCTGTATTATCCTAATGATACTGTGCAGCATGCAGGCGTTATCACAGGTCTTGGCGGCTTTGCCGGCCACAGCCACAAATATCACCCACGCGGCAAATCCGGCTATATGTTCCGCCTGTCCTGCGTGCAGAACCTGTCCTGTGTTACAGCTGCCTGTCTGCTGGTTACCAAAGAAGCCTTTGATGCAGCCAACGGTCTGGACGAAGAATTCACAGTTGCCTTCAATGATGTGGACTTCTGCCTGCGCATCCGTGATATGGGCTGGCAGGTGCTGTTCACTCCGTATGCAGAGTGCTACCACCACGAAAGCATCTCCCGCGGTTCTGACAAAAAAGGCGAAAAGAAAGAACGTTTTGAAGGGGAACGCAACAGGCTGAAAGGCCGTTTCGGTGACAGTCTGCTGAAAGACCCGTTCTACAATCCAAACCTTACCCTTGATATGGAAGATTTCTCTGAAAGCAGGGTGCTTCCAAAATATGACGAGGTATAAATGAAAGCAATTATCATAGGCGGCGGTGCCGCAGGTCTGTTTGCTGCAGGCTTCCTGGCAAAGGCCGGTGTGGACACCACCGTTATAGAACATTCTGACCGCACAGCAAAAAAGGTGCTTATCACAGGCAAAGGCCGCTGTAACGTGACCAACAACTGTGACGAAGAAACCTTTCTGAAAAATGTGCGTACTAATCCAAAATTCCTTTATTCTTCCATTTACGGATTCCCGCCCGCAAAGACTATGGAGTTTTTTGAAAATATGGGCGTACCTCTCAAAACAGAGCGCGGCCGCCGTGTTTTCCCTGTGTCTGACTCTGCACAGGATATCAAAAAAGCCCTGGACACCCACGCAAAAAAGGCACATATAGTTTTTGATGATGTTACTGACCTTATCTTTGAAGAAGACAGGGTTGCGGGTGTAAAGCTGAAAAGCGGCAGAAAACTGCTGGCAGACAAGGTTATTGTTGCCACAGGCGGTCTGTCCTACAGAAACACAGGCTCTACAGGTGA
>JAFULT010000020.1 GCA_017483145.1 Oscillospiraceae bacterium
AAATTTCTTCGCGATTTTCGCAAAAATATTTCAACCTGCTAAAGCCCTTGAAATATTTTTGCTCTCCGCAGACTACGCCATTTATATTCGGGGAAAGTATTTCCCCGAACCCCTTTCTGTTCGCTAAATCCCAATTTATCTAACATTTTTAATTTAATTTTACAACAAAAAACAGCAAAACTGCTTTCTTTACGGAGAGCAGTTTTTTATTGACTTATCTATAGCATAAGAGTACAATGTTGTTATTAAATTAACGATTTTAGGGGTGTAAATATGAATAAAGCATTGGAATGGTCACTTGAAATACAGAATGAAATTTCTCTGTGGCGCAGGGAACTGCACAAAATCCCGGAACTTGGTCTTAATCTGCCACAGACAACAGCTTTTATCACTGCAAAATTGGATGAATGGGGTGTAAACTACACAGTGTGCAAAAACTGCACAGGTGTGGTGGCACTGCTGGGCAAAGCAGGGGGCAAATGTATTGCCTTGCGCGCTGATATGGACGCATTGCCAATAAAGGAAGAAACAGGCCTTGAATATGCATCAACCAATGAAAATATGCACGCCTGCGGCCACGACTGCCACGCTGCAATGCTTTTGGGTGTTGCAAAAGTGCTGAAGGACCACGAAGAAGAATTGAACGGCTATGTAAAACTGTTTTTCCAGCCTGGTGAAGAAGGCCCTGGCGGTGCACCTGTAATGATTGAAGAAGGCTGTATGGAAAACCCACACGTTGACGCCATTTATGCCATCCACGTTACAGAAACAGAAGAAGGTATGAAACCCGGTGATATCCGCCTTATGTACGGCGATGTTTCTGCCGCAGATGACCAGTTTGACCTTTATGTAAAAGGCCGTGGCGGCCACGGTGCAGCGCCTCATATGTGTGTTGACCCTGTGGTTGTTGCCACTACAATTATCCAGACTTTCCAGACTATTGTCAGCCGTGAAATTTCACCGCTGGAACCTTGTGTTATCACAGTTGCCACACTGCAGGCAGGCCGTGGTGCAGAAAACATTATCAGCGACACCTGCTATATGCGCGGCACTGTAAGAAACAAAAATATGAAAAACCGTGAATATGTCCTGCGCAGAATGGAAGAAGTGGTAAAAGGCATCTGTATGGCAATGCGTGCAGACTATGATTTCAAACTTGACTACGGCTATCTGCCTGTAGTAAACGAAGAAAAAATGACAGACGCACTTATTGCATCTGCATCCAAAGTGCTGGGCGAAGATGGAGTACACGTTTGGGGTACACAGCAGATGGGCGGCGAAGATGCCGGCTTCTACTATCAGCTGGTACCTGGCTGCTTCTTTAACCTGTGCTGTCAGGGTGCCCACTCAGACGGCAAAATCTACCCGGGCCACAATTCCAGATTTGTGGTAGATGACAGCCTGCTTTATCGCGGTACAGCAGTATTTGTACAGGGCGCCATTGATTATCTCAACAGCTGAAATACATAAAAATAAAATGCACAGCAGTTTTCTGCCGTGCTTTTTTTTATTGTCTTATAAATCTCTTTCTGAATCGGTATACATAGATTATCAGCACTTTTTCCACTGCTTTGTCATACAGGAAAAATGTAAGGTTGAACATTGCAAACAGCACGCCCACAAATGCCATACTGTAGCCGGCAAATTCATTTACCAGCACCGCCACCGGGAAGATAAACAGCAAAATACTGTATACCACAACCAGCATTATATTTATGTATGCCAGTTTAACTGTAAATCGCAGCAGTTTGTTTTTTATCCTGTCTATCGGCATTTTTACCACAGTATACAGACCAAATACAAATATAAACATAAACACCAGTTCCTGGTCCGGCACCAGCATCAGTCCCAGTATGCTTACAGCCAGATACAGTGTAAAGGCTGTTTTTTCCCTGTATTCATATACTACAGGCATCAGAAGACCGGCTGCTATTGCAGGGCATACATATGTGGCAAACGGGAACAGAAACCCCATCAGCAGCATTGTAATGCACAGTGCGCCGATTACACCGCACAGTGCAATTTTCATAGTCTGTTTTTTCATTATATCTCCAGAATATCAATGTATTTGTTTTATTGATAATTATAGTATAAAACAATGATTAAAATATGTAAATGCCATTTATTGCACTTTTATTCCATAAAAAATTATGGTACAATTAAATTAACTATACAACCGGCTATCCGGTTAATGATTTATTTGGAGAAAAATATGAGTAAAATTCCTGTTATGATTGATGCAGATCCGGGCATTGATGATGCAATAGCCATCATTATGCTGGCAGCTGCTGAAAATGTTGATATCAAGGCTATTACCACCACACACGGTAACGTAGGTCTTGAAGGCACAACAAAAAATGCCCTGGCACTTAAAGACTTCCTTGGTATAGACTGCATTGTTGCAAAAGGTGCGGACAGACCAATGATTGTACCGCTGAAAAACGCCAGTGAAATTCACGGTGCAAACGGACTTGCAGGCTATGAACTGCCTGCACCGGCTTCTGTACCGTCAGAAGAAAAAGCCTGGGATGTTATGTACACCCTGGCTAAAGAAGCACAGGGGGAAATGACCCTGGTTGTTCTTGGTCCTATGACAAATACAGCTATTGCAATTCTTAAATACCCTGATTTTAAAAATTACATCAAAAGAATTTATATGATGGGCGGCAGCCGCGGTCACGGCAACCACAGCCAGAATGCTGAATTCAATATATGGGGTGACCCGCATGCCTGCCAGGTTGTACTTAAAAGCGGTATCCCGATAACAATGGCAGACCTGGATTTCACATTTTCCAATGCTATTACAGGCGCTGAAATGAAAGAACTGTATAGCTATGGCAAAAAACTGAAACCAATGCTGGATGCATTTGTTGCCCACGATACAAAACGGTGCATGCGCCAGGCTGAAGCCACAGGAACTGTTGCTGATTTTGACAGTTATAAAATTGTTATCTGTGACTCCTCTGCTTCTGCTGCACTTTTGCTGGATGGAGATTGCCTTGAAACAGAAGACTATTATGTTGTATGTGAAACACAGTCCAGCGAAAATGAAGGTCAGACAGTATTTGACTACAAAGGCCATCTTAAAGGTGAGGCCAATGTTCAGCTCTGTATGAAAATAGACAGGGAAAAATATCTTGGCCTTATACGCGATGCTGTGGCACATTTTGAATAAGGGGAAGCATTATGGAAAAAATCAAAATTATTATGGACGTAGATACCGGCATTGATGATGCAATAGCAATGTGTCTTGCGCTTGGAAACGAAAAAATTGATGTTCTGGGGTTCACAACCACATTCGGTAACCGCCGTTGCGAAGTTACTACAAAAAACACACTGAAAATTCTTGAACTTGTGGGCCGCACTGATGTACCTGTGGCAGCAGGCGCAACACGCCCTATGGTAAAGGAATACAATCCGCCGGAATACAGTATTGTTCATGGCTATGACGGTCTGGGTGATATGGAAAATCCTCTGCCGGAACCATCTATCACACCTGTTGATAAATCTGCTGTACAGTTTATGGCAGACACCCTGCGTGCCAGTGACGAACCAATCACTCTTGTGCCGGTGGGCCCGATGACAAATGTGGCATCCCTTATTCTTGCACATCCTGAACTTCTGCCAAAAATCAAAGAAGTTGTGCTTATGGGCGGCTCTACAATGCAGGGCAATGCATCACCTGTTGCAGAAGCAAATATTATACAGGACCCGGAAGCTGCATATATCCTGTTCAGAAGCGGTGTAAAACTCCGTATGGCCGGTCTTGATGCCACCTGGAAAGGCTATATCGGTTTTGATGAACTGGAAAATGACTTTGCCAAACAGAACTGGCTGACAGAAACTATTTACAGTATGTGCGGCATTTATGTTGAACACTACCGTGAAAGAATGAAAAATCCTGGTATTGCCATGCACGACAGCCTTACACTGGCATGGCTTGTAAATCCTGATATTGTGCAGTGCCGGGACTATTATGTAACAGTTGATATCAATGGCCGTTATACATACGGTATGACTGTTACCGATGTAAACAATGTTCTTGGCAAAAAGCCAAACGCATCAGTTGCACTGGATGTGAACCGCATTGAGTTCATACAGATGATAAAAGATGCTATTGCAAATCTTGCAGCAAACAAAAAATAATTTTACTACATAGATGTATACAGCCATTCTGAAAAGATGGCTGTATATTAATGAGGATTTAATGGTATATTTTGACTATATTGTTATAGCCCTGCTGATTGTTTCAATTATAGTAGGGATTATAAATATTGTTTCCAATTCCGGAATAAGGAATTTTGCAGAAAAAATAGATGACACAGAAAAAGATATAAAGGACTATATTGACCGCAACCGGAAAGACACCCTGGATTTTATTGCCCGCCAGATGGATGCAGTAAACACTGCCAACCGGGCTGCACAGGCAAACCTGTCCAATATTGAAGCACTGCGCTTTAACGAGTTTTCAGAAAGAACATCAGAAAACCTGCACACCCTGCGCAAAACAGTAAACGAAATGTCTGCAATGGTGGACAACCGCTTTGCCACATTCCAGAAACAGACCACAGGCCAGATGGAAACTATCCGTCAGACAATGGAAAAACGCGTTTCAGATATGCGGGCTTCCAACGAAAAGAAACTGGAAGAAATGCGCCGGACAGTGGATGAAAAACTGCAGAAAACCCTGGAAGAACGCATCAACCAGAGTTTTAAAATGGTAAACGACCGCCTTGAACAGGTTTATAAGTCCCTTGGGGAAATGCAGAAGGTTGGCGACGGTGTGGAAGATCTGCGCAAAGTGCTGTCAAATGTGAAAACCCGTGGTATTCTTGGTGAAGTGCAGCTGGGGGCAATACTGCAGGATATTCTCAGTCCTGAACAGTATGAGACAAATATTGCCACAAAAAAAGGCTCTGCTGACCGTGTGGAATTTGCTGTAAAGCTGCCCGGTGACGGAGATACACCTGTTTATCTGCCTATCGATGCAAAATTTCCGCTGGATGCATATCAGAAACTTACAGATGCATATGACACTGGAGACCGGCAGCAGGTGCAGCAGGCGGCAAAAGAACTGCGCAACCGTATAAAAGGTTTTGCAAAGGATATACGCACCAAATATATTGATGTGCCTAATACCACAGAATTTGCTATTATGTTCCTGCCTACCGAAGGACTGTATGCAGAGGTGGTGCGCTATGGCCTGGTGGAAGAACTACAGAAAGAAAAAATCAACATTGCCGGCCCTACAACAATGGCTGCATTGTTGAACAGCCTGCAGATGGGTTTCCAGACACTTGCCATACAGCAGCATTCTGCACAGGTGTGGAAGGTGCTGGAAGAGGTAAAAACAGAATTCGGCAAATTTGAAGCAGTTCTGGCCAAAACACAGGACAGAATGCGCCAGGCATCTGATGAACTGGACAAACTGGTGGGCACACGCACAAATGCCATCAACCGTAAACTCCGCGATGTGTCAGATTTCTCCGGTCTGGGCCGGTCAGAAACAGATTTTGAACAAAACTGAAAATAAATTGAAAAAATGTAAAAAAAAGTGTTGACAAACCGATAATCTTATGGTATCATTTATCTTGCGTTAAGGATAACGCTCGATTCGCGGATGTGGTGGAATCGGCAGACACGCCAGCTTGAGGGGCTGGTGGTAGCAATATCGTGCAAGTTCAAGTCTTGTCATCCGCACCAAAGACCAGTCAGAAATGGCTGGTCTTTTTTGTGTTTGAAAAACACAACAGTCCTAACATATATATGCGGATGCAAGACTTGAACAGCGTTCAACCAAAAAAGTAATCGTCGCATACGGCGACAATATAAATATTGTCTTGTCTGCTCGTGACTTTCCCGTTCTCGCCGGAGCCGGCAGACCCCTTGTCACTGCGTGACATTCCCCTAGCAGGGGGACCTCCGCCTACCTTCCTCTGACATTGTCAGCGGTCGGCTCCGTCACCTGTCATCCGCACCAAAGCTCACTGGAAACAGTGGGCTTTTTTATTTTTTCAATATATATAATTACTTCAATGTTTTGCTGCAAGAAAGGGAAAAGTGCAGCCTATACAGATATTCATACAGCCACAGACAGGAAAACCGGAAACGGTGTACAGATTAAGATATGAAAAAAACTGCCGCTTATGATTGTTCATAAGCGGTTTTATAATATCTCAATTTTATTGTGTCGTTTACTTCAGTGTTTCTTTTTTGTCAGTTCGTTCAAGTATGTAGTCCACAGAAACCTGATGAAAATCAGCCAGTTTTATCAGTATTTCTGTAGGTATATCCAGTTCTCCTCGCTCATAGTTGCTGTACACTCTTTGGCTGCAGGACAGTACAATTCCCATTTCTCGCTGAGTCAGATCCCTGTCTTCTCGCAAATCCCTTATTCTTTTGTAAATCATAATATCTCCTATAATGAATATATGTTGTTATTATAGGTTGGCGGAATTTACACTATTGATTTTTAGCGGAAATTCCGCTAAAATGTGAAAAGAAAGGAGCAATAAACATGGAAAACAACATACCAAATAAAACGCTTAAAAAATTTGCAAGGATAGCCAGTGAGGCTATGATTGATGACCCTGTATATGTCCGTACCTGCAAGAATGTGAAGACCAGAAAAAAGATGCTGTATCATGTTACACTTCTGCGTCTTTACGCTTCACGCAAGGCGGATAGAATTTATATAGATGAAGAAGAAAGAGGGCTTATGGTGCTGCGTTATTCCCGCAATGACTATACTGTAGGCGAATTTCTTAAATGCCCCAACTGGCCTATGCTTTTTGTTCTGCGGCCTTATGTTGTGAAACTGTTTGATATCATAGGCAGATTTGACAACAAAGGGATTTTTGATGACAAGACCTATTGCATTGTGCCTATATTCGTGGCAAAAGAACATCAGAGAAAAGGTGTGGCGGCAAATCTTATAAAACGCGGTCTTGAGGATATGCGTGCCCGGGGCTGTAAAATCGGTCTGGAAACACAGAACCCCGCCAATCTTTCTTTTTATGAAAAAGTCGGTTTTACCCAGGTAGGTCATGATTATTATGAAGACCTGGATATGCACACATATTATATGGTTATAGAATAAAAGGAGTTTACAACGTGGCTGACAAAATTACAAAAGATATAATAAAAAAATATTCAAAACTTGCTGTGGATGCATTTATGGAAGACCCTCTTTATGTGGCTATTTCCAAAAACAGGTTTATCAGAAAAATTGTAATTTACAATACAACTTATACAAGAATGTCCATCTTTGCCAACAAAGGTGTTACATATTATTTTGACGAAGAAGACAGAGGTCTGTTGATTCTGCGCCATGTTCTGAACGATGCCGGCCCCGCAGACCTGCTTAAAGCACCTAACCTGCCTGTGCTGCTTCTGTTTTTACCATATACAATAAAACTGTTTACATTCCAGTCCGGCTTCAACAATGAAGAAGTAATCGGAAACGATGCATATGTTATCTCTCCGCTGTTTGTAGGCAAGGAATATCAGAAACAGGGTGTGGCCAGAAAGCTTATCCGGCGTGCTGTTGAAGATGTTGGCTCAAAGTATAAAATCGGTCTCGATACACAGAACCCTGCAAACCTGCCGTTTTATGAAAAAATGGGCTTTGAAGTGGTGGGCCATGTTTATTATGAAGATAAGGATATCAACAATTACTATCTTGTAAGAAACCCATAACGCAGAATTAATCATAATTATTTATTATATTTTACAACGCAATTATAAAAAAACAGTGAAGGAGCAAACAATATGTCTGGCAATGTGTCAAATGAAACTCTGAAAAAATATGCAAGGAAAGCCAGTGAAGTATTTATGGAAGACCCTGTATATATGCTGGTTTCAAAAAATGAAAAAATCAGAAAAACAGTAATTTATCACGGTGTGCTTATTAGACTTTACGATTCAAGAAACAATGGAGACCTTTTCTATTTTGATGAAGAGGAAAGAGGTCTTCTGGTTTTGAGAAAGGTTGTGAGAAGCCTGCAGTTTTCACAATTTATGAAATGTCCTAATTTTATGGCTTTGTTTTTGTTGCTGCCATATGTGCTGAAACTTTTTTCCATTATCGGTAAGTTTGACAGCAGGGGTGTTTTTGGTGATGACAGTTATATGATATCTCCGATATTTGTGGCAAAGGAACATCAGAAAAAAGGTGTTGCATCTGCACTTGTGAAAAAGGCCGCAGCAGATATCCTGCCAGCAGGTTACAAAATATGCCTTGATACACAGAACCCGGCCAATGTGGAAAAATATGAAAAAATGGGTTTCCGCCTGGCTAAAGAAGAATATTACGAAGAAGACGGGCTGCATAACTACTATATGGTTATGGAACAGGACTGAAAACAGTGTTTGCTGACAGGAGATACAGTATGAACAATATATCTGACGAAACATTAAAAAAATATGCTGAAATGGCTGCCGAGGCTTTTATGGATGACCCGGTATACAAATATGTTGCCAGAAAAGAAAAAACAAGAAAAAAGGTAATCTATCACCGGATACTCAGCAGACTTTATATTTCAAGAGAAACTGACCTTTTCTATTTTGACGAAGAAGGGCACGGCTTGCTGGTGCTGCGTCACATAAAAGATGACTATAAACCGGAGCAGTTTATGAAAGTTCCCAACTATAAAGAGATGTTTTTTGTTGTGCCGTATATGATTAAATTTTCCGGTGTGACAGACCATTTTGACAACAAAAAGTATATGGATGATAACACATATATTGTATCTCCGATTTTTGTGGCAAAGGAACACCAGGGAAAAGGCATAGGTATGAAACTTCTTGAAAGAGCCAAGAAAGATATGGCTGGAAAAGGCTGTAAACTTGGTCTTGACACACAGAATCCTGCCAATGTGGATTTTTATGAAAAAGCAGGTTTTAAACTGGTAAAACACGAATTTTATGACAGGGAACAGGTTGACAATTACTATATGGTATGGGAAAATAATAACCTGTAATATTTCTTTTTATAACTTTTTTATAATTACAAGGAGCAATATAATGAACAACATATCAAATGATGTCCTTAAAAAATATGCCCGTATGGCGGCAAAGGCTTTTATGACCAATCCCGGTTATGTGCTTTCCTGTGATAACGAAAGCAAAAAAGAAGATTTTATCTACAATGTGGTGCTGATGAGACTTTATATTTCACGCAAAACAGATATTTTCTATTTTGATGAAGAGGGTAGAGGTCTGCTGGTGTTGCGCAAGGCAGGTATGGATTATCCTGCAAGCGAAGTTCTGAAAGTTCCTAATATTCTGGGCCTTCTGAAAAACTTTTCATTTGTGTCCAGATTGCTCAGTGTTACAGGCGTATACAGCAGTAAAGGTCTGTACGATGAAGAAAAAACATACATTGTTTCCCCTGTATTTGTTGATGTGAACTATCAGGGCAAGGGTGTAGGTACACAGCTGCTGAAAAGAGCAATTGCCGATATGGAGAAAAAAGGTTATAAAGTGGGTCTTGATACAATGGAACCATCCAATGTACCATATTACGAAAAACTGGGCTTCAAGCTTATTGATAAACAGTACAATGAAAAAGCCGATGCATATTCCTGGTATATGATTCACGAATAAAAATAAAACCGTCTGTGAAATTCACAGGCGGCTTTTTATATAAAAGAAAAGGTCCGTATATTACGGACCTTATTCTGTATAAGCTGATTAATTCTGATTTTTGTGTTTTGTTTTCAGCACAGTCAGAATACCAAACATTGTAACAAGTGCTGATACCACTGTAAAAATCCAGTTCTGTGTAAAGCCTGCAACAATATAGCCTACAGCACAGCTTAATGCAACTACCATAGCATACGGCATCTGTGTGGAAACGTGGTTCACGTGGTTGCACTGTGCACCGGCACTGGCCATGATTGTTGTGTCAGAGATAGGTGAAATATGATCGCCGCAAATTGCACCTGCCAGAACAGCTGCAATGGCAATTACCAGCAGCGTACTGCCTTCGCTGAAGATTTCTGTTGCAATAGGGATAAGGATGGAGAATGTGCCCCAGCTTGTGCCTGTTGCAAATGCCAGACCTGTTGCGATTGCAAACAGCACCAGAGGGAAGATACCCAGACTGATTGTGCTGCCTTCCAGCGCGGCTTCTACAAACGCACCGGCATTCAGCATATCAGAGCAGAAACCGCCCAGTGTCCATGCCAGAATCAGAATGATAATGGCGCTTACCATCATCTGAAAACCTTCCGGAATACATTCTGCAAATTCTTTGAAAGTAATAACTTTTCTTGGAATATAAAGCAGGAATGTAAAGATAAGTGCATAGAAAGAACCGAGAACAAGACCCAGCGAAGCATCGCAGGTTGCAAATGCTGTGATAAAATCAACACCATCAAAGAAACCGCCTGTGTATACCATACAAGTGATACAGGATGCAATCAGGAACAGTACAGGCAGCACCAGGTCTATAACCTTGCCTTTGCCGCTTACAGGCAGTTCTCTTTCGCTGTGATATTCAGAAGAGCCGCTGTACAGGTCGCCTGTTGTTTTTGCATTGTGTTCAAAACGGGCCATAGGACCAAAGTCAAAATCACTCATTGCCATATAAACAACCATAATCATTGTCAGCCAGGCATACAGGTTATATGGGATTGTCTGCAGGAAAAGGCTGAAGCCATCACCGCTTGTATAGCCGGAAACTGCAGCTGCCCAAGAGGAAATAGGGGCGATAATACATACAGGTGCTGCTGTGGCATCAATAATGTATGCCAGCTTTGCACGGGAAATATTGTATCTGTCTGTTACAGGGCGCATAACGCTGCCTACTGTGAGACAGTTGAAATAGTCGTCAACAAAAATCAGTGCGCCCAGACCAAATGTGGACAGCATAGCGCCGCGTCTTGATGTGATTTTTTTGTTTGCCCATTCTCCGTAAGATGCAGAGCCGCCAGCCCTTGTCATAAGGGCAACCAGAATACCCAGAAATACAAGGAAAATCAGAATACCGATATTCCAGGAATCACCCAGTTTTGAAATCATCACTTCAAAAATGGCTTCTGTTGTGCCGATTGGTGAAAAGTTTGCATACAGTAATGCGCCTGAAATAATGCCGATAAAAAGCGACATATATACTTCCTTGGTAATCAATGCCAGCGCAATAGCAATGATTGGTGGTACCAGTGACCAGAATGTACCTACAAAATTCATAATTTTTCTCCTTTGTGCTTTGCAGCAATATAATTTTTCAATAAAGAGCCGATAGCATAAAGTCAAAAAATATGGCATGCACAAAAGTGCACACCATAGCCAATAAAACCCATAAGGGTAGTATTAAAACTTTAGATAGCACTCCACTTACGTGACAGTCCGTTACATATTCTGCAACAGCCCAGCGCCCGCCGCTTAAAGGAACAGTCGGGAACTTCGGCACAGCTTCCCTTTCACCTTTGCCGCCTTTACGGTTTTGCCAAAGGTTACTGATGAGCTATGCTCCTCTATCGAAACTTTATTTAATGATGGGAGTATATCACAGTTTTTATTGGTTGTCAAATGGAAATATATACTGTTTTTTAACAAAATAGTATTAAATAGGACTATAAAACGTCCAAAAATCCAGTTTCTTCATTGTTTTTTATATATTGATACAAATTAATTTAAAATTATTCCTGTTTTTTGTAGCTTTTACAAAATTTGAGCCGAAAGAGAAATCCCGGATATTTTTACATATCCGGGATATATTTTATTGCATTTTACTTAAATCTGTATCAGAAATTTTTTTGGCAATCACTATGTATCTGCCGTCTTCATAATTGAATTCACAGGTGGATAAAAGCAGCAGCTGGTCGCCATAGCCGGTATTTACACCGGTAGAGTAGCTGGATGCCGCCTTTGCCTTGGCTATAAAATCGTTGAATTCTGCCTCGTTGGCAAAATACGGGTAGGCGTTGTAGTAATAATCTGTGTTGGCCAGGTCTATGCGGGCAGAAACAACCACTTCATATGTGCCAAATCCTGCCATTGTGTCAAAGCCTATATACTTGTGCTGTTCCCAGTAAGACTTGCTGGCATAGCTTTCCACCGCACTGAACATTGTTTTGTTCAGCATATTGTGGCCATAGATAACAATAGTGTCACCTTCGTTGGCATCACATTTATAATCCATAAAAGGCACGCCGTAGCTGCTGTAGTTTTCTTCAAAATCACGGCGCAGATAATATTCCGGGTCATTTTTTGTCTGCATTACAGGGTAACTCAGCGGAGTGTCCGGAATATATATCCAACCAATAAAATCGTTGTTCATATCATATACAGACTGATATTTTTCAGCTGCTGTGGCATAGGTGGTTTCTTCAGTTTCATCATTCTGCACTATCTGTTCCAGCTTTTCGTACTGCTGCCGGGTTTTGTCACCCTCCTGTTTGTTGCAATACAGCCTGTAGCCGGAATAGGCCAGCATACACAGCAGAAATACTATGGTTATGTTTATCAGTATATCAGCAGATTTTTTCATAATATTCCTCCCGTATGGCTGTTTATATCATTATACAATATCTGATGTGTCGTATCAAACAAAAAAGGCGGGGAAGCCCGCCTTTTTGATGGTTTGTTATTAATAATCCAGTTTGTGCAGTTCGTACATGGACAGGATAATGATTTCCAGAGCGCTCATAAAGCCGTCAATGGAGTATCCTTCTTCAGCCATATGTGCTGTACCTACAAAGTCTGGCAGTTCATCGCCTTTTGGTTCAATACCGAAAGCAACACCCAATGGGAAGCTTCTTGCATATGTACCGCCGCCGATTGTGTAAGGTTTTGTGTTCTGACCTGTGATTTCGTTGTATGTGTCCTGCATTGCTCTGATGATTGGAGTTTCAGGGTCGATAAACATAGGTTTGGAACCTTTTGCAGTTGGTACATAACCGCCGATAGCTTCAAACTGTGGAGCAAGGATGGAATGCATCTTGTCTGGGTCTGTGTTTGTTGGGTAGCGGATGTTGATGTGCTGGCTGAATACGCCATCTTCAAATGCAATGATACCGCCGATACATGTCAGTGGTTCAAAATAGCCGTCATCAGCATCGATGCCAAGACCACTGCCGTCTGTTACGCCGTGCAGTTTTGCCAGCAGTTCAAAGTATGGTTTTTCTTCTTCGCTGAACAGGTTGTTTTCCAGACCGTAAGCTACCAGCATACCGATGGCATTTTTTGTGCCGTTAGGGAATGCAGCGTGACCGCCGATACCGTGTGCAACAACTTTTACGCCGTCTTCCACTTCAACAACTTCCAGACCTTCGCCTGCAGGGAAATTGCCAACACCTTTTTTGAATGTAACTTCTGCCAGGTCAGGGATAACATTGCCTGCTGTACCTGCATTGAATTTTACCACGTTGCTGTTTTCCATTTTTTTGCTGAACAGTTTAAAGGAAACAATACCTTTTTCACCACAGCAAACAGGGAAGTTTGCGTCAGGTGAGAAGATAAACAGTGGTGCTTTTTCCTTTTTCTGATAGTAAGCCACGTCAGAAGAACCTGTTTCTTCGTCTGTACCCCAGATAGCTCTTGTTGTGTAGCGCAGCTTCATGCCCTGTTCTTTAAAGAATTTCAGCATGTACATTGTCAGCACGGATGCGCCTTTGTTGTCGCATACACCGCGGCCCAGCAGCCAGCCGTCAATTTCTCTTACTGTAAATGGGTCAGCTTTCCAGCCGTTGCCTTCAGGCACAACGTCCAGATGGCATACTGTTGCCAGATAGTCTTCGCTTTCGCCTGGCAGTTCAGCATAGCCGATGTAGTTGTCCACGTTCACTGTTTTCAGACCAAAGCGGTCAGCCATTTCCAGTGCTTTATCCAGCGCTGCTCTTGGGCCCGGGCCGAATGGCATACCTTCGCCAGGCTGTCCGGCTACAGATTTGATAGCAACCAGGTCTTTGATATCCTGGATGATAGCTTCTTTATTTTCCTGTACAAATTCCTGTACTTTTGCTCTCAGATTAGCGTCAATCATGAAAGAACCTCCGTTTTTTAATTAATTATCATAATTATAACATAAATAAATAGTAAAATCACTATGGAAATTTAAAGAAGAATAGTATATAATATTATTTTAGTGACAAAAAAATAAAAGGATGTAAAAATGGCAAAGAAAATAGATACAAGTAAAATTGATATAAATAAAATGTTTATCGGCGGTCTGCTGCTGTTTATCGGTGTAATGATGCTTTTCCGCTATTTCAATACTGAAAAAGGTGACGTGGCTATGGTGCGGTTTGACGGCACAGATGTGCGTTATGAAATCAGCCTTGAAGAAGACCGTATTATTGAAATTACAGAAGGCAACTTCCTTGTAACACTGGAAGTCAAAGATGGTCAGATACGTTTTATCAACTCCATTTGTCCGGACCATCTGTGTGAAGGTTTTGGCTTTATCAGCAATGAAGACGAATACGCTATCTGTATGCCTGCAGGTGTGGCGGTGTTGATTACAGACGAAAGATAAAATAACATAAAATTACTCCCTTGTGACCGGTTTCACAAGGGAGTTTCTATTTTTATTTATAAATACCCATATAATCAATATTAGCATATTTTTCATACAATGGCAGATATCTGTCAACAAGGCTGATATATTCCAGGCGTGTAATTCTTTTGTCGTTATAGAAAAAAATCGGTGCTTCCATATCTCCCAGGTCATACCAGTTCCAGCTGAAATTAACCTTGTCTTTTACAGACCCGTCAAGGTTGTATGTATAGAACCAATATTCCACATATTCCATTTTTCTCATACGGCCGCATACCATACCGTTGGCCAGTATGCCACAGCCACCGTCGCCACCACCGGCAGGCGGTGTTTCCAGACTTACCAGCTGCCCGTTATAAAAAGTATATATCTCCAGATATCCCCACTCATGTGGGATAATCAGCTCCGGTACATTGTCTGCTGTAAGTTCATATAGGCCGTATGTGCGAGCTGATTTTCCTGCGTTTTTTGAAAGATAAATATTATATGCCATCATGGCATCATTGTATCTTTTGCCTTTTGACATATCACTTTCCAGAAACAGGTCCTTTATTTCCGGTTCTGATTCCACTGTTTCCACCTTTTCAGGCTCTGTCACAGGTGCAGTAGTCTGTGTATCCTGTGGCAGCAGGTCAGAATGGTCTTCGCTCAATACGGATACAATGTAATATTGCCCGTCAGTTATCTTCATAGTGACGGTTTTGTTTTTTGTGTACAGCTTCAGCAGATTGTCTCCTGTCACACCGCCGATAAATTCCGGTGCAGTCAAATCGGAACGGTAGGTTATATAATACATATCCAGCCGCTGTGAATAATATGTGCCATCAGTTTCTTTCAACTGCTGTGGTGTAATATCCAGATATTCTTTCAGCAGTGTCCTTACCTTGTTGCCCGGTACTCTGAAAGCTGTGTCATGATCCAGTTCCACGCCGTCAATATACGGATAACAGCCTTCCTTTTTCAGCACAGCGATTTCAGCTTTGTTTCTGTAGGTCAGCATATTGCTGCTGTCTGTAAGAGAAAGAACAAGATTTGCCAGCGGATAATCCTGTGGTGTTTCAAAAACTGAATAGGGATAATCAGATCGGATAAAATAATCCAGTTTTCCGCCCAGTCTGTTGGCTTTGTCAATTTCTGCCTGTGTCAGCCGGCGTGGATTGATTATGTTATCTGTAGGACGGCTGACTGTAACCACATCATTTTCCGTAGTTGTGGTTTTTATCAGACTGCCATCTGTATTGTAATCAGTTGTAATGGTTTTTACTGTTTTATCTTTTGCAGTAAAAGTTTCTGTCTGTTGTGTCAGAATATTGTCACTTGTATATCTGCGTTCCTGCAAAACGGTTTTTTCTTCTGATTCACTTTTTTCTCGCAGTATATAATAGCTTGGATATACTGTTTTGTATTCAAAACCGGCTTCATCATAATAGCTTTCATAATTCAGCTGCTTATACCCATTGCGTATAAACTGTGTTTTTGTCAGAATATTGTTTTCATAATAGTCCACACTTTTCAGATACTGCGAATCCGGCTTGTCATAATCATATTTTTCCACAGTTTCAAGATTGCCGTCTGTACTGTAAATATATGCATAGCGGTTTTTGCCATCTTCTTTGGAAGAAATTATTTTTTCAGACAGTCTGTTGTTTACGTAAATGTTTTCTTCTTTATACAGTTCATCGGTGTTGTTGCCCCATATTGCAAGAGAAACCATATTGCCGTTTTCATCATATTCATAAAATTTGCTCTGATATGTTTTACTGTTCCTGAATTCCTTTTCCGCAAAAATTCTGTCTTCCTTGTCAAAGTAAGAGAAAGTTACTCCGTCAGCAGTTTCCAGCTTTACAGCATCATTCTGAATATAGGCAATATGTGCATTTTTGTATGTGTTGACTATGTCCATATTGGCATTGCCGGTCAGTGCCATAGCCTGTGTTTTTTCATACTTCCGGGCGTCTCGTGCATAGCTGTTTCCATACAGTGCCAGCAATGCGCCGTAGCCTTCCGGCCTTGTTTTATCCTTTGATAGGGCAACTTTATATGCCTTTATGGCTTTGTTGTACTGATTCTGACCAACATATGTATTGCCGGCTGTATACCGCCGTTCATAAGTAGGGTAAATAATATATGGCAGTGAATACATTGTTGCTATGGCAATAAAAACAGCGGCAACAACAGCAATCAGCTTTTTATTTTTTGTCATATTCCCTTATCTCCAGATTTGATGTATCATACATAACCTTTGCGTGGTTGGTTTTTATCAGTTCACTTTTTATAGTATTGCCTGTAACCATATCAATTGTCTTGCGGTAAATTTTGTTGTTGCGGTATACCACGCCGTCTTCACGGCTGAAGTATTCGTTCTCAACTGTGATATGGTATGTGTTGGGCAGATTGTCACTGCACAGCAGATGCCCCACCAGATACTCATCGTCTGTATAGACCAACAGCTGAAATGTATATGGTGTTTCGTTTACAAAGCGGTAGTCCTTGTAATTGTACAGTATGCTTGTACCTGTGCCAAAAGGCACAACCCTGCCAAAATCGGGGAACAGGTCCACGCCGTCGTGATGGTGGTGTTCGCATATTGTAAGAGGGGAGTGCAGCACCAGCCAGTGTATCAGATTGGTAAACTGGCACATACCGCCGCCTATATCGCTGGACGGATTGCCGCCTTTGATTGTCAGCCCTGTCTTATAGCCGTATTTTTCACTTACCTTGCCCACCAGATGCCAGAAAGAGAAAACCTCTCCCGGCCTGATAAGTATTTTATCCACCTTCGGGGCAGCTATTGCCAGGTTTACAGCTTTGTTTTCCTGCAGTGTCATATCCACGTTGCCCAGTTTGCGGCGGATAAGGGATTTGTGGCTGTAAACAGATACAGGCATCACTTTTTCACTTTTTACTTCTGCAAAATTTACTTTTGCCTTTTTGTCCTGAATATTTCTTTTCAGTATTTCCTTCTGAGTTGAAATTTTATATGTAAGGGGAGAAATTTCACAAAACAGTTTTCTTGCCATAATGTACCTCTGAATATATTGCTGATTTAATTGTACCACTGATAAGTGAAAAAACAATGATTGTGACAATTCTCTTATAATTGAAAACAGGGTATACCACCGTATACCCTGTATGTCTTATTCGTAATAATGCAGCACGTAGCCTTCCATCTTCCAGCTTTCAATTGAAACATCCTGTCTGGTCAGATTGCCGTCAGCATCATATGTGTAATTGTGTGTGCGTGTAGGCTGACCGTTCCAGGCATATTCCCATTTTAAAATCTTGCCTTCATCATCATAGAATGTGGCGTATGTATATATGTTATCTCCGCTTTCAGATGTTTCCACCACAGCATTGTGAGCATAGCTGTATGTTGCAGCCAATGTTTCGGTGTCGTTGTTGTAGCTGTAGCATTCAGCCAGTTTGCCATCGTCACCATAAACATATTTTGTGCCGTAACTGCCGTCACCGTGGGCTTCTTTAATCAGTCTGCCTTCAGCATCGTATTCATAGCTTATTACATAAGCATAGTCAGAATAATCATAGGTCATGGTCTTTGTCAGTACATCACCGTTGTCATTGTATGTGTATGTGTCTTTTTCCCAGCCTTCGCCAAAATCATAGTTCCAGCTGGTTGTGTTGGAAATACGTCTGCCTTCAGCATCGTATTCATATGTTATGTCGGCCAGAATTGTGCCGCTTTCATCATACAGTTCACTGCGTACAGGATTTTTGATTTCTTTTACTGTCACTTCATCCTGTTTATCTCCCTGCTGTGCTGTGCCGCCTGCACCACTGTTGATTTCTCCGCCGCAGCCAGCCATTGAAACAGACATAATCATTGCCAGCATCAGTGCAAATATCTTTTTCATAATAATTCTCCCTATTTATCAATATATAATCATTATATCACTATAACAACTGTAATTCTATGGGCATATCGATAATATACATCTGTCTGTTTTGCACAAAAGGCCGATATTTGTACTTTGATGCTTTACAAATGTATTTTATGGGAGTATACTGTATACATTGATTGTTTTTTAACAAACAAATCGTACAGTTATAGAGAGAGGACAAAACTATGTTAGACAGAATTGAACAAAAAATCTGTGACATCCTTGAAGCTAAAAAGGATGAAATCATTGCATTCGGCAATGATATCTGGAACCACGCTGAACTGGGCTACAAAGAAGTGCGCACAGCAGGCAAATATGTGGAAGAAATGAAAAAACTGGGCCTTGAAAGTGAAGAAGGCTGGGCAATCACAGGTGTAAAAACTTACCTGAAACCAAAAGGAACAACTGACGGCCCAACCCTTGCTGTTATCGGTGAAATGGATGCCCTGCCAATTCCAAACCACCCAAATGCTTACAACGGTGCAGCACACTGCTGTGGTCATCACGTACAGCTGACAGGTATCGTTGGTGCTGCAATGGCTCTTGCTGATGAAGAAGTTAAAGAAGCTATGGGTGGCAACATCTGCTTTATGGCAGTACCTGCAGAAGAGTTTGTTGACATCGAATGGAAAAGCCAGATGATGAAAGAAGGCAAACTGGGTTACGGCGGCGGCAAATGCGAACTTATCCGTGTTGGCGCATTTGACGATATTGATGTTGCCCTTGGCCACCACTCATTTGCAGGCGGCGACTTTGGTCACTTCAACTCATCCACAAACGGCTTTGTAAACAAAACAGTTACTTTCAAAGGCCGTTCCGCTCACGCAGCAGGTATGCCACACCACGGTATAGATGCTCTCAATGCTGCAACAGCATCTCTTGTAAATATTGCTCTCCAGCAGGAATCTTTCCGTGATGAAGACGGCGTTCGCTGCCACGGTTTTATCTCCAACGGCGGTCAGGCTGTAAATATTATTGCTGACGAAGTTACACTGCAGTACTGCGTGCGTGCAAAAACACCTGAAGCATACCGTGACGCTGCAAAAAAAGTTGACCGTTCTTTCAAAGCTGCTGCAATGGCAACAGGCTGTGATGTTACTATTGAAACAATGGCCGGTTATATGTCCGGTGTTGTAAACGAAAACACAAAAATCCTCCAGAGCGTATTTGATGATATCAAAGCAGAAGGCAAATACACAAACCAGAAGGATATGCTGGGCCATTCCACAGGTTCTGATGACTTTGGCGATGTTGCTTCCCTTATGCCACTGGTACATTTTACAACAGGCGGTGTTCTGGGCGATGCACACGCACCTAACTATGAAATGATTGATGACTATGCATCATATGTTCTCACAGCAAAAATCTTTGCCCTTACAGCATACAGACTGATGAAAAACAATGCAGAAGGCGCAAAAGACCAGCTGGCTACATACAAACCTGTTATGTCAAAAGAAGAATACATTGCATTCCAGGATTCCATGCAGACAACTGAAACATTCACAACAGAAAAACTGCCTATCGTTGGTCTCAACGATTAACAGCTGATATAAAGCAGGGTTTTACAGCCCTGCTTTTGTTATTGTATATCTCTTTTATTTGATGTAAAATAATATCATTATAATCAAACGGAGATTTTATGAACAGAATTTTTATCCGCAGTCTGCTGCCTGGAGATGAAGAGGCTATTTACCGCATTTACAGCGATATGGAACTTTGCCTTGCCAGCGGCTCAACCCCTGTTTTTGATATGCATGGGGCAAAACAAAAACTGAACAGGCTTATGCAGGGCGGCGAATATTTTGCCATTGTGCACATACAGACAATGCAGGTGATAGGTGTGATATCCCTGTCAAAGGACGCCCACCGCTTCAACAAACATGCCTATATGCTGGGGTATGTACTGCACCGTGACTGGTGGGGGCAGGGAATAATGACAGAAGCTGTGAATTATATGCTGAAATTTGCCTTTAAAAATATGGGGGCAGATGTGGTGGCGGCCGCCCATTTTACAGATAATGAGCGCTCTAAACGAGTGCTGGAAAAATGCGGTTTTGTATATGAAGGCACTATGCGCCGGGGTTATCTGCGCTTTGACGGCGCTGTGCTGGACAGCTGTATATACTCCATACTGTACGATGAGTACCTGCACAAAACAGTTGACAACCAAAACGGCAGGTAGTATAATAATAAGGCTATAAGCAAGCCGGTATGATGGAATTGGCAGACGTGCTGGACTCAAAATCCTGTGGTAGTGATACCGTGTCGGTTCGACCCCGACTACCGGCACCATCAGTAAGACTCGTAGATTTTAATATCTATGAGTCTTATTTTTTATAATAATCTGTATCGGGGTGCGAACGTGTTCGACCCTGCGACTCACATATTGCTAGGGCAATATGTTCGTTGCATCAGTTCCAGAGCGGAAAATCCATCGCCACCGGCTTGTATTTTCCGACTGTCACAGACGCCTACCGGCACCATCAGTAAACCTACAGACTGAAAAGTCTGCAGGTTTGTTTATTTAATAATCTTTTTACAGCAGTACAAAAACCGGATAATAAATTGTTTTAATAAATATTTAAGAAATACAGTATTGCTTTTGTGTTACAATATTACTGTAAGGAGGTTATATCATGGGAAGGAAAAGAAACCTATATATTGCATCTATACACATAATACTCACATCCATTCCTTTTGTAATGATTTATATAATCTCTCCATATATACAATATGAAAACTATGAATTTCTTTATCTTGTTTCCCACAGGAAATTCTGGTATATATGGCTTGTTCCGCTGTTGTTTATAATATTCGAAAGACCTGTACGGGCGCACATTTTCACAATTTGTACCACAGTGGCCATGTTTATGGCGCAGTATTCCGGTGATATACGTTACCGGCAGGAATTAATCAAAGCACAGCAGGGCAATTATTATCCATATGCCAATCACTTTGGACTGTGGCTTAAATATACCTTTGCGCTTTCTGCAGCCTGCCTTATATTTTACTGTGTAAAAAACAGGAAACAGATTTCTGATAATATAAATAAATTTACAGGCTGGTGGAACTGCAGATAAATATTTTGCATTTTCTCCATACATATAGTAAAATAATATATTATGGAAAATTCAATTCGAGGAAATACAGATATATGATTAACAAACAATACAAATATGGATATCTGGCTGTAATTGTGCTGTGCGTTGCCGCAATGGCAGCAGGTGCAAAATATGACTGGATGATTACAGATACATTATACAATCCACAGAATATGTTCGGCGTGATATTTGAAGCCGCTTCCTGGCTGCCTGTATATGCCTTTATTCCTGTTCTGGGTGCCTGTAATATGGTGCGCAGCAAAAACAATATGACCACTTTTACAGTTGGTGCATTTCTGCTTATTGCTTCCTGCTGCATTTTCAGCTACAGTGTATGCGACCATTTTGTGGCCCGCGGCTTTATGCGCAAGGTAAATCCTTATCTTTGCGGCATTTTTGGCGGCGTTGTGGCAGCGGCACTGTTCCTTGTTATCCGCGGTGTAAAACGCTCTGTAATACGCAAAATGCAGGCTGTATGCGGTTTTGCATTTGTTTATATGTTAAGCTACCTTGCAGTGATTTTTGCACTTAAAATGGTTTTTGGCCGTGACAGGTACGAAGACATTATCACAGGTGGTGAATACCTTTTTGCAGAATGGTTCAGACCTGTGTTCTTCTCTTCAGGCAGCAGTTTTCCGTCCGGTCATACAGCTGCGGCAATGGGTATTGTGGTTCTGCTGTTGCTGCCGTTTATTTTCAGACCATTTAAAAACCTTAAACTGCCGCTGTTTGTATTCTGCTATGCATATGCATTTCTTACAGCTTTCAGCCGTATTATTATGGGCCGCCATTTTGTCAGCGACACTGCAGCGGCTATCCTTATAATGACAATCATTTTTATAATTCTAACACCAAAATTTGAAAAGCTTTACAAAAAAGAACTTCTGAAGGAGTAATGCTATGAAAATACTTGTTACAGGTTTTGACCCTTTTGATGGCGACACAGTAAACCCTGCCCTTGAACTGATAAAACAGCTGCCGGGGGAAATTGACGGCTGTGAAATCATCACCCTTGAAGTGCCTACAGTATTCCACAAATCCATACAGACTATCCGTGATGCAATAGATAAATACCACCCGGATGCTGTACTGTCCATCGGTCAGGCAGGCGGCAGACCGGATTTGACTGTTGAAAGAGTGGGTATCAACTGTGACGATGCCCGCATTCTGGACAACGAAGGCAATTCTCCTGTGGATGCAAAAATATTTGCAGATGGGGACGATGCATATCTGCTGACACTGCCAATCAAAGCAATGGTAAAGGAAATCAATGCCGCAGGCGTACCTGCATCAGTTTCCAACACAGCGGGCACATTTGTGTGCAACCACGTGGCATACGGCACAGCATATCTTGCAAAGAAATATTACCCGAATATCAAAACAGGCTTTATGCATATTCCATTTCTGCCGCACCAGGCTGCAGGCCGTTACAACACGCCAAGTATGTCCATTGACAGCCTTAAAACCGGCACAATCGCCGCATTGAAAGCTATTATTCATAATCAGACAGATATAGAAATGGCTTTCGGCAAGGAGCACTGATATGGATAAAAACATCATTGTCCGCAATGCCACTCCACAGGACGCCACAGGAATATCCATTGTACAGGCATACACCTGGGGCACTGCTTATAAAGGACTTATGCCGGACAGTGTGCTGGAAAGACGAATTACCGGCACAAAAGCCAATTCCGACAGACTGGAGAGCATTATAGAGTCTGGCCGGTTCAAATATGTGGTGGCTGAATATAAGGGTGCTGTTGTGGGCTTTGCTTCCTACGGCAAAAGCCGCGATGAGAATTATCCCCGCCGGGGAGAAATAGGTGCATTGTATGTGCTGAAAGGCTTTGCAGGCTGTGGAACCGGCAGAGCGCTGTTTGAATTTTCTGCCCAAAAACTTAAACAGCTGGGATATACAGCAATGATTATAAACTGTCTGACTGGTAATCCGTCTGTAGAATTCTACAAGCATATGGGCGGCATAATTGCAGGACAGAGAACAGACCGCATATTTGATGGACATACAATCACAGAAGATATATTGAAATTTGAACTGTAAAAAAACCACAGATTTTTCTGTGGTTTTTTTGTAGCTTTTTTCGGTTTACAGGGTTTTATTAAGTGAAAGGGGGTATAGTATGGACAGTTTAAGCAACGAAGCTATGGTAAAAAAGTATGCTGATATGGTTTACAGGCTGGCTCTGGTACGCACAGGCAACAGCTGGGATGCGGATGAAGTATTCCAGGAAGTTTTTCTGCGATATTTCAGAAAAAAGCCTGTATTTACTGACGAAAACCACAGGAAAGCCTGGCTGTTGAAAGTTACGGTCAACTGCAGTAAAAAACTACAGCTGTCATTATGGCAGAAACGCTTTGTCCGGCTGGACGAAAGCATTCCTTTCACGGAAAAAGAAGACATCAATCTGTTTACATACATATGCCGCCTGCCACAGAAATACAGGGATGTGATACACCTGTTTTATTATGAAGATATGTCCTGTGACGAAATTGCACAGTTGCTGGGCAGAAAGCCATCCACCGTGCGCACCCAGCTGACAAGGGCAAGAGCGATGCTGAAAGAAATTTTGCAGGAGGAAGACTATGTTTAAAGACAAGTACAAATCACTTATGGACAGTGTAAATGCACCGCAGCAGCTTGTGGACAGTATTATAGATTCAGAAAGCAAAAAACATAAATTCAACCTGCCAAAGAAGCCGGCAATGATTTTTGCAACACTGTTTATCTGCTTTTTTATTGCATTGCCGGCGGCAGCTGCAAACAATGCTGATATATACCGGCTGATGTATATGATATCCCCGGATGTTGCACAGTTTTTCACACCTGTGCAGACCGCCTGTGAAGACAACGGGATAAAAATGGAAGTGGTTTCAATTTATGAAAAAGACAATGAAATACAGGTCTGCATCACTATGCAGGATATGACAGGGGACAGGATAGATGGGACAATCGACCTTTATGACAGCTACACAATAAACGCCCCGTTCAGCACAGGTCATTGCAGTTTTTCGGAATATGATGCGGAAACAGGCAAAGCAATGTTTATAGTTTCACTTGAAGGCTTTGGCAATTATCTGCCGTTTGAAACACCGGTTAAATTTTCTGTCCGTCGTTTTTTAAGCAGGAAAACACATTATGAAAATGTGGTTATACCATTTGATTTGAAAAATGCAGAAACAGCCACAGATGTAATATATGCTGATATTACAGGCGGTGGCGGAACAGGGCTGAAAGACAGATGCCCGGATTATGCCACAGTGCTTGCCCCGGATGTACCGCTGGAAAATTTTGATGTAAATGGAATTGATATAACAGGTATAGGTTATATTGACGGCAGACTGCATATACAGACAGCCGTAAGAAACAGGAAAGAAAATGACAACCACGGCTGTTTCTGGCTTGTGGATGAAACAGGCAACAAAATCCTGTATGATTACTCTTTATATTTTGAAAACGGAACAGATACAAGTTATCAGGATTATGTTTTTGATATTCCACAGGGCAATATTGGTCTTTACCGTATGCAGGGAGAATTCTGGACTTCCGGCATGCTTACAGAAGGCAACTGGTCTGTTAACTTCAAAGTATAAAGAAGAAACCCACCATTGATTTCTCAATGGTGGGTTCTTTTTATTTGTTTATTTCTGCTCTGGCCTGTTTCATTCCGTTAATTATGGTGTTTCTTGCCCTTAGAGCCAGCTCTTTATCCCGCTGTGGCACGCCTTTCAGCGGATATTCAATGCCCAGATCTTCATACTTTTTCACGCCCAGAGTGTGATATGGTAGTATTTCCAGCTTTTTGATGTTTGAAACTGTGGCCATAAACCTGCCCAGTCTGTCCCAGTAAACAGGGTCATCTGTTACAGTAGGCACCACAACGTGTCTTACCCATACAGGTATATTTTTTCTGTCCAGATATTTTACAAATTCCAGAATATACTTATTACTCTGTTTTGTCAGCCGGATATGCTTTTCCTCATCAATGTGTTTAAGGTCCAGCAGAATCAGGTCTGTATACTGCATCAGTTTATCCAGCTTTTCCATATACACAGCATTGTCCGGTCTGTAGGTGATACCGCTGGTATCAATACAGGTGTGGACGTTTTCTTTTTTAGCCCGGATAAACAGCTCTGTCAGAAAATCTATCTGCAGCAGTGGTTCGCCGCCTGTAACGGTAATACCACCGGATGTGTAAAACTCCTTGTTTCTTCTGTAACGGTCCATAATCTGTTCCACAGTCATTTCCATGCATGTGTTTGGCTGCCAGGTGTCCGGATTGTGGCAGTACCGGCAGCGCATAGGGCAGCCCTGAAAAAATACCACAAATCTTACGCCGGGCCCGTCAACAGAGCCAAAGCTTTCAACGGAGTGTATATAGCCTGTCATAATTAAATCTTGTCGTGGAATGTTCTGGAAATAACTTCATCCTGCTGTTCTTTTGTCAGCTTGATAAAGTTTACTGCATAGCCGCTAACGCGAACTGTCAGCTGTGGATAGTTTTCAGGATGTGCCTGTGCATCCAGCAGAGTTTCCTTTGTGAATACATTTACATTGAGATGATGGCCGCCTTTTGACATATAGCCATCCAGCAGGCTTACAAGGTTGTCAATCTGTGATTTAGAAGCAATCATTATATTTTCCTCCTGTAGATTAATTATTCAGCATCCAGACCTTCAAACAGTGTTGGTGTTGCACAAGCACCTGTAGAGCAGTCCAGTTCGATATCCAGGTCGCCCATAAAGATTCTGTCTTCTTTACCCAGAGCGCCAGGGATGATGGAGAATGTATTGGAAATACCATCCTGTGCATCGATAAATGGCAGTTTTGCAACAGAAGCCATAGATGCTACAGCACCGTTTGTATCACGGCGGTGCATTGGGTTTGCACCAGGTGCAAATGCTTCGCCCTGTTTTCTGCCGTCAGGTGTGGAACCTGTAGCCTTGCCGTATACAACGTTGGATGTGATTGTCAGAATGGATGTTGTAGGAATACCGTTTCTGTATGTAGGAATCTTTCTGATATGTTCCATAAATCTGTGAACGATATCTTTTGCAATGTCGTCAACTCTGTCGTCGTCATTACCGTATTTAGGGAAGTCGCCTTCTACCTGGTAATCCACTGCAAAGCCTGTTTCGTCACGGATAACTTTTACTTTTGCATATTTGATGGCAGACAGGGAGTCAGCAACTACAGACAGACCTGCAATACCTGTTGCAAACCATCTTGTTACATCTCTGTCGTGAAGAGCCATCTGCACTTTTTCATAGCAGTATTTGTCGTGCATGTAATGAATGATGTTCAGCGCATTTACATAAACTTCTGCCAGCCATTTCATCATAGCATCATATTTTTCCATTACTTCATCGTAATCCAGGTAACCACCTGTGATTGGTCTGTATTTTGGACCAACCTGTTTTCTGGAAACTTCGTCCACACCGCCGTTGATAGCGTACAGCAGACATTTTGCCAGGTTAGCACGTGCGCCGAAGAACTGCATTTCTTTGCCAACTCTCATGGAAGATACACAGCATGCGATTGCATAGTCGTCACCGTGAGTTGTTCTCATCAGGTCGTCATTTTCGTACTGGATGGAAGATGTTTCGATGGACATCTTTGCACAGTAACGTTTGAAGTTTTCAGGCAGCTGTACAGACCACAGAACTGTCAGGTTTGGTTCCGGTGAAGAGCCCAGGTTGTCCAGTGTGTGCAGGTAACGGTAAGACATTTTTGTTACCATATGTCTGCCGTCAATGCCAACACCGCCGATGGATTCTGTTACCCACTGTGGGTCACCGCTGAACAGTGCGTTGTATTCAGGTGTTCTTGCAAATTTAACCATACGCAGCTTCATAATGAAGTGGTCTACAAATTCCTGAATCTGTTCTTCTGTATATGTACCTCTTTCAAGGTCACGCTGTGCATAGATGTCAAGGAATGTGCTTGTACGGCCCAGAGACATGGCAGCACCGTTCTGTTCTTTTACAGCAGCCAGATAGCCGTAGTATGTCCACTGGATAGCTTCCTTAACGTCTTTTGCAGGCTGGGAAATATCGTGGCCATAGCTTGCAGCCATTTTCTTCAGTTCCTGCAGAGCGCGGATCTGTTCAGACAGTTCTTCACGAAGACGGATGTTTTCTTCGGTCATAACTTTTTCTGTTGTGGCTTTCTGTTCGTTTTTGTCAGCAACCAGCATATCAATACCATACAAGGCAATTCTGCGGTAGTCGCCGATAATACGGCCACGGCCGTAAGCGTCCGGCAGACCTGTGATAATGTGGCTGGAGCGGCAGGCTCTCATTTCCGGTGTGTATGCATCAAAAACACCTGCATTGTGTGTTTTTCTGTGAACAGTGAAAAATTCGCTGATTTTTTCGTCTACTTTGTAGCCGTTGTCAGCACAGGCTTTTTCTGCCATACGGATACCGCCATAAGGCATAAGAGCACGTTTGAATGGTTTGTCTGTCTGGAAACCTACAATAGTTTCCTTTTCTTTATCAAGGTAACCAGGACCGTGGGAAGTAATTGTGGAAATAACTTCTGTATCCATATCCAGCACACCGCCGGCTTCAATTTCCTGTCTGGACAGGTCTCTTACCTGCAGCCACAGGTCCAGTGTGTTTCTTGTAGGACCGGCCAGGAAAGATTCGTCACCGTCATATGGTGTGTATTTGTGTTTGATAAAGCTTCTTACATTGATTGCATTAGCCCAGGTAGCTTTGTGAAAACCTTCCCAGGCTGGGTGATTCATCTGAGGCATAAAAGTGTCTCCTTGTATATTGAATAATATTGTATATTAAATATTAATATATCTTTACGGTTATATTATACACTACACGCTTGTGTTAGCACAAGCTAACTGTGACTTTGTTACAAATTTCTCTATTGAGTATAAAAACAGTAATTCAAGCCCAGTTAAAACTGTGTATTAATACAACAGCAAAACAGCTGTAAGCTTTGGCTTACAGCTGTTTATGTAAAAATCCTGTTAAATTTTTGTTTAATTAATTGTTTTCTTTGTCTTTTGCAGCCATTTTATTCAGCGCAATAAAGATAAAGATTGCCACAAAGTTTACTGCAGCCCACATTGTCCATGCCATACGGTAACTGCCTGTAGCATCATAGATCATAGATGTGATAGGTGAACCGATAGCAGTGCCGATGCTGGAAAAACTTGCCACATTGCCATAGATGGCGCTGTAGTCTTTTTTGCCGAACATTGTCTGTGTGTTGATAGGGTAGCCAACTGTTGTGTAAGCGATACCCAGACCGCTGATAATGATACCTGCATACAGGAATGCAGTGTTTACAGCAGAAGCATAGCATGCTGCAGCTGCCACAAGACAGGAAAGGCTCATTACATTGGTGAACAGACTGCCTTTTTTGTCGTAAATCTGGCCCAGCAGAACTTTACAGCCTGCAAGAACACCAAGGCTGAGAGCAGACAGGCTTGCAGCTACTGTAGGGTCAAAGCCAAGGTCAGTTACATAAGGGGATACGTTCTGTACCATTGAACATGCAGCGGCAGAAGAAAGTGTAACCAGTGGCAGGAAAATCCAGAAATACGGTTTCTTTCTGGCTTCTGCCAGTGTCATACCTTCGCTTGCAACAGGTGCACCGCTTGTATCAGCTTTTACAGCACCGCCCACAGGTTCCAGACCTTTGTCAGATGGCCAGTCACGGATGATAAGTGTTGTGCAAGGTACAACCAGAACAAACATCAGCACAGCCAGAATAGCATATGTGCTTCTCCAGCCCACATTTACAATCAGCTTGCCGATGATAGGCTGCAGAATCATACCGCCCAGACCGCTGCCGGTGAAAGCCAGACCTGTTGCCAGACCTTTCTTTTCGTTGAACCAGCGTGTGATAAGTGTGCTCATAGGCACCATACCGCACAGACCCATACACAGACCAACTACTGCTGAAATAGCATAGAACATATATATATTGGTGGCTTTTGAAAAGAAGAAATAAGCGATTGGCAGAATAATGGAAGAAACCATCATTACTTTTTTAACACTGAATTTTGAAAAAATCTTACCTGCGTTCATTGAAATAATCATCATTGCCACAGAAATAACTGTTGTGTTCAGTGTGTACTGGCTTCTTGAAATACCAAATTCTTCTGTAACACTGATAAGGAACAGACCAGGGCAGTTCATAACAATGCACAGGAAAAGTGACATTATCATAAAGCAGGAGAACACAATCAGCCAGCCGTAATGCAGACCTTTTTTCTTTTCCATAATAAACTCCTTTTTATAATAAAAAACATAATATTAAAACAACAGGACTAATTCTATCACTATTGAAAAATATTTGCAATATTTTTGTTGACATTTTTTAAATTGTGTGCTATTATAATTGAGCAACTTACTTAGGGGTATAGCTCAGCAGGTAGAGCAGCGGTCTCCAAAACCGCGTGTCGTGAGTTCGATTCTTACTGCCCCTGCCAACAGTTCATACAGAACTGTTACCTGGCCCGGTAGTTCAGCTGGTTATAACGCTAGCCTGTCACGCTAGAGGTCGTGGGTTCGAGCCCCATTCGGGTCGCCAGTAAAACAAAAAGCAACCGTAATGGTTGCTTTTTGTGTATTAGCTGATATAGCTCAGTAGGCAGAGCACTTCCTTGGTAAGGAAGAGGTCGGCAGTTCGAATCTGCTTATCAGCTCCAAAAAAGCCGCAGTCATCAGACTGCGGCTTTTTTTGTGTTTATCTTATTTCTATGTCATCTTCTTTTGCTTCCCTGCGAAATTCCAGTATATCTCCCGGCTGGCAGTCCAGCACATCGCAGATGGCATCAAGTGTGGAAAAACGTATAGCACTTACTTTGCCGGTTTTCAGTTTTGACAGGTTTACATTTGCCACACCCACTTTTTCGCTCAGTTCTTTAAGGGAAATTTTTCGATCGGCCATAACCCTGTCCAGTCTTAAAATGATAGCCATATTTCCACCGCCTTACAATGTTTCGTCAGATTCCTGCTGCAGCATTGTGCCATAGCGGAAAATTTCCCCAAGCATCAGCACAACCACCACCAGCAGCACCACAGTCAGGTCAATGCCTATCACGATGTCCAGCACACCTGTGGTCACCCATTCTGTTACTGCTTCCATTATCCAGCCCACAACCATTACAGGCACAAAGGATATTGCCAGTTTTCTGAAAGAATCTGCAATTTCTGATGTGAATGGTGTTTCGCAGTCACGGAAAAGCATAAACAGGGCAGCCACTTTTTTGGTTACTGCCACCAGCAGCAGGCACATACCTGCAGCTACAAGAGTGACCCACATCATATTCTTTAAAGAATAGGTATATGGTGTGGACTGTGCAAAAGCAGTCTGTCTGCCCAGAGTGCCTGTGATATCAAATTTGTCATATTTAATACCGTCCAGTTCAAAACTACCGTCAGCTTCCGGGTCAATGGCTACAAGACGTGGCATAATGCTGTGTGTCATATCCATTTCAATAGTTGCAGTATGGCTGGTTGTAACCATAACGCCATCCCGTGGCACCAGCGCCAGCAACACACTGCCCACAATACAGCACACCATTGCAATGGTCACAATTACCTGGCATATCTTTGCCACGGAATATCCTATTTTGCCCATACTGTTTATTTTTGCAATATAGTTTTCTTTCATATATCTCACCTTTTCATTAATAAATTTACGTTTATCGTTAATTTATATATAACATAAATAAATCGGTATGTCAATAGAAAAATTACGTTTATCATTAATTTTTTTAATTTTTACATAAAATCTGTTGCTGCGACCATTGTAGACGGTGAAGAATTCTGTCACTGAAAAAGCAACAGGGCACAAAAAACAGGGTGGAGATTATCCACCCTGCACAGATTTTTATTATTTCATACTTTCTCTGATAACTCTCAGAACGTTGCCGTGAGCAATCTTTTCGATTTCGCTTTCGTGGAAGCCTTCTTTTGCCAGGGCATCCCACAGCAGCGGCAGCATGGAAGAATCACTGATTTCCTGTGTACCACCAATACCGTCAAAGTCTGTGCCCAGACCCAGTACATCGATACCGCCCACATTTACAATGTGTTTTGCATTTTTAACTATGTTGCTGATTGGTGTGTGTTTTGCTGTGATGTCTGCATCCATAAATTCAGGACAGAAGTTCAGACCTGTTACACCGCCTTTTTCACCCAGCAGACGGATCATATCGTCTGTCAGGTTTCTCTGGTGTGGAGAAACTGCCCTTGCGTTGGAATGTGTAGCAACAAATGGTTTTTTGGAATATTTAGCCACGTCATAGAAGCCGCCGTCAGACAGATGGGAAACGTCAATGATGATACCCAGGTCGTTCATATACTGGATGGCATCAATACCAAACTGTTTCAGACCTTTGTTCATAATTTCCTTGTCAAGGCTGTTTGGCCAGCCAAAGCAGTTTTCAAAGTTCCATGTAAGAGAAATTGCTCTTACGCCTTTGTCATAAACCATTTTGATTTTGTCCATGTCGCCATTGATAAAGCGGCCGTCTTCAATTGTAAGTATAGCGCTCATTTTGCCATCTTTTGCATTTTTTTCAATGTCAGCGGCATTGCCTGCATATGCAATGATGTCGTTGTGTTTTTCCACATCTCTGTAAAAACCTTCTGTCAGCAGTCTGAAATACAGGTCGTCGTTCATATCAATGCCCTGTGCTGTAAAGTATTCCATTTTTGGGAAGAATACTGCAAAGAACTGTGCCAGAGCATCGCCTTTTTTCATTTTCTGAAAGTCAACCTGACCATTGTTGGCAAACAGGCTGTATTCGCCGCCGCGTGCAAATGGCATCAGAGTATCGCAATGCATGTCGATAAATTTCATATGTATGTCCTCCATAATAAAATTACGTTTTGAATTAATTTATATTATAGCTTAAAACAAAAAATTAATCTATAGTTATGGTAATATTTTAACAAAATAAAGGCGCTGTGTTTCCACAGCGCTTTTTCTATCCGGTTTCTTTGCCGTAATAGCCTTTTGTAATTTCATAAATCAGACCCGGTATTGCCCACAATACAATATTGCTGCCGGAATTGATGTTGATAAGCAGGCGGTAAATCTTTGAAAACCATTGCGGCGGGCGCAATACCCAGCCTGTAATGTCATAGCTGCCGGTTGCTGTGATAATGCCCATTCTGTCCAGAACAACCATAGTTTCCCTTATTGCTTCCGGCATAAATACTGCCAGATTCACAATAAACAGCGCACCGCATAATGCCAGCAGTATCACTCTCCATTTCAGTCTGTCAGTTTTGATAAACCATATATTTTTCTTTAAATAAATACATATTATAACTGTCACTACAGCCACAGTCACAGGTCCTGTGATTCCCAGCCATAGCCATTTTTTAAACAGCAGGGTATGGGGATATGTAATCAGCGTCAGCAGATACATACCCAACAGGAAAAATACAGCCCTGCACACTATGGCAGACTCCTGTTTTACAGCATCGGCAGTTTCCTTTAAAGCAGAAATAATTTTTTTAATATATTTATCGGGATTGTGGACAATATCTTTTATCCCTCTTTTTACATCTTCAATTGCCGGGATATATGGCTGATTTTCTGTCCGCTTGTATGGCTTTGCAATTTCATATATTGCGCCAAGCAGCACAAAAATCAGATAATACGGCAGTTTGTAAAACTGACTGCCGGACAGTACAATACTGCTTATAAAATCATATATTGCCTGTATCCACACAGGAAATGTCAGCGCCCAGTCCATACTGCTGTAGGAATCTGCACCTATGAATGGCCCGATTCTGAAATGGAACATCAGAGATAATATATCATAGCGGAAAGAGTCCAGGCAACAGGCAAAGCACAGTACAAAAACCGCAATCATCCGGTATTTATACAGTCCTCTGTATTTTATGCCGTTGCTTTTTCTTACCACACCTGTCAGCTTCAGCAGCTGAATTATAAATATACCTGCAAGAAAACACCCCAGCGGTCTGAGTACATAGTAAAACAGTATTGCTCCCGACATACTGAACATGCCGGAAAGATATTTATTCTGGATAAATCTTACCACATAATAAACTGCATAGAGCATCACAAAATATTTTGCGGTTTCCAGTATATCCTTCTGCAGCTTTTCGTCCGGTTTTCTTTTGCCGTACACCAGTTCATTTACATCTATATCCAGCTTTTCAGCTATCTGCAACAATGTTTCAACATCCGGCAGGGCTTTGCCGTTTTCCCAGTTGGAAACAGTCTGCCTTGTGACAAACAGCATATCCGCCATTTCCTGCTGCGTCCAGTTTCTTTCCTGGCGCAGCTGTTTTATATTTTTTGCAATAATGTGCATAGACTCACCGTCCTTTGTCTAAATAATACCCCAAAAGCCCCAAATTGTCACGCAATTGTGATTTGCGCCGGGAAATCATAAATCAGACGGATAAAAAATATATATTAGAAAACATTATTTTACAGGGTTACAGTATGACAAAAGACAATATTTTTATAAAAAGCACAGCAATTCTTGCCATATCCGGTATGGCGGTAAAGCTGCTGTCTGCCGCCTACCGCATACCCCTTACCCGTATGATCGGGGCAGAGGGGATGGGCAAATACTCTGCGGCCTTCAATATCTTTATGCCGTTTTTTTCGCTGGCTACAGCGGGCATCACTCCCACGGTTTCCCGCCTGCGGGCAATGCAGGATACAGCCGATATCCCTGCCTTTGTGAAAATCAGAAACAAAGCCGGCAGCCTTTTTGGCACAACATCTGCAGTCCTTGCCGTGGCGGCGCTGGCTGTCAGCTATATATACAGCAGGCATATTGATTCACCTATGATATTTTACGGGGTGTGTCTGCTGGTGCCAAATCTGCTTTTTGCCACCTTTGAAGCAATCTACAAGGGAATCAGCCAGGGCAGTCTGAATATGCTTGTAACAGCAAAAGCGGGCCTGCTGGAAAGCGGTGCAAAGGTGATTATAGGCATAACATCCGTATACCTTGCAGGAGTAATGATTAGGCAGGGGGCAGGGGATGCACAGCTTATCTGTGCCTTTGCCACAATCAGTATATGCGGGCTGATATGCCTTGTTTATATGAACAGGGATTTTGCATATAATTATAAAACCGACAGAATCAGCAACCTGGAAATAACAGCACACACATTTATGTCAATGGCTGTGCCTGTGGCAATGTCTGCCCTTGTGGTGTCCCTTTCAAATTTTGTGGATACTGTAATCTGCCTGTCTATTGTAAAGGAAATACCGGACTCCCGGCTTATGGCTGCATATCCCTTTGTCAGTTTTACTGCAGAAGATGAAAAAGCCATATGGCTTTTTGGTGTTTATCAGGGACTGTGCCTGTCGGTTACCAATCTAATCCCGTCCCTGTCTGCGGCGGTGGGGTCATCCGGCCTGCCGTTTATCACCCGCAGTATGCAGTCAGACAGTCCGTCAGCGGTGCACCGGCATACAGAAAGACTGGTGCGCATTACTGCATTTCTTGTGGTGCCTGTCAGCCTGTTTGTGGCCTTTTTCCCAAATGAAGTGCTGGTAACTCTGTATGGAGACAGGGGAGCCCAGACCCGGCTGGCCACATACTTCCTGCGTTTTATGGCGCCTGTGGCAATTCTGTCGGCATTTTCCTTTCCGCTTAATTCAATTCTCCACGCAGGCAAAAAATCTTCGTCTATTCTGAAGATTCTGCTGGTTGCCTGTGGTGTAAAGGTGATCAGCTGTACACAGCTGTGCGGTATAGGAAATATCAATATTATGGGCTGCATCATCTCACAGGCCCTGTTCCAGTGCATAGTTTTTGGTTTATCAGTTATGTCAGTAAAGAAAACAGACAAAGATTTCACTATTTTCCGCCATATTGCATTGCCTTTGGTCATATCCTATCTGCTGCTTACATTCCTGCGTATCTTTGCAGATTTTGTGCTTTATACGGTTCCCACAGTGTTCAAAACAATGTTTTGCGGTGGTATTTTTGTGGTGGTTTATGTAACAATACTGCTGTTTTTGGGATTTTTCGTTGATAAATAACTCTCCGGGTGCTAAAATATTCCTGTAAAGGAGATTGCACTTATGGAATTTACTAGAAAAGATTTTTATACAATAGAAGACCTGCTCAGAATCGTGGAAATGCTGCGCGACCCACAGGATGGCTGTGACTGGGACAAAATCCAGACACACAAATCAATCCGCAAAGACTTTATAGAAGAAACCTATGAAGCTGTGGATGCCATAGACAATGATGATAAAACATTGTTGCGTGAAGAACTGGGGGATGTTCTGCTGCAGGTTATGATGCATGCACAGATGGAAAAGGAACAGGACTCATTCGGGTTTGAAGATGTGGTAAACGACCTGGCACAGAAACTTGTACTGCGCCACCCACATGTGTTCAGCGGTCTGGCGGTAAGCGGCACAGATGAAGTGCTGTCCAACTGGGAAGCGATTAAAAACGATTCACATGGTCATAATACAGTCAGCCGGACAGTAAATGCAGTGCCACACAGTTTTCCTGCCCTGATGTATGCACAGAAAGTGCAGAAAAGGGTGGCTGCAGGCAATCTGCCCCTGCCGGACAAAAAGGCTGAAATAGCCGCACTGCGCACATTGCTGGATGATATGGAAAAAGAAGATGGTTCTGCCACACAGCACCAGCTGGAAGACCTGCTGTTTTCAGCAGTAAATCTTGTGCGTCTCAACAAAATGGATTCAGAGCAGGTTCTGCGCGAAAAAAGCAGGAATTTTGTAAAAATATTTAATAAATTTGAAAATTTGGCATTGCAAAAGGGTCTTTCATTTGATACAATAGAATTCGCTCTGTTAAAAGAACTATGGATTCAGGCTGAAGGGCCTGGTGAGAATTAAAATATAATCGGAGGATTTTACAGATATGACAAAAGCAGATCTTATCGCACTTGTTAGCGAAAAAGCAGAACTCACAAAGAAAGATTCAGAAAAAGCAGTTGCAGCTGTTATCGATGCAATCACAGAAACACTTTCCAACGGCGAAAAAGTAAGCATTGTTGGTTTCGGCACATTTGAAGTAAAAGAAAGAGCTGAAAGAATGGGTCACAACCCACAGACAGGCGAACCAATGGCTATCGCTGCAAGCAAAGCACCAGTATTCAAAGCTGGCACAGCACTGAAAAACGCTGTAAACAAATAATCTGATTTTCATTCCTGCCGGTGCAATTGCATCGGCAGTTTTTATATGATACAATAAATCAAAACAGTATATCAGAGGTAAATATGAGAATAGATAAATTTTTAAAGGTCTCCCGCCTTATCAAAAGACGCACTGTTGCCAACGAAGTTGCAGACGCAGGCCGTATTATTGTAAACGGACGCGAGGTAAAAGCATCATATCAGGTTAAAATCGGTGACGAGATACAGATTATGTTTGGTACAAAGCCTGTAAAGGTAAAGGTCTTGTCAGTTGAAAATGTGGTCAGCAAAGACGGTGCAAGGGAAATGTACACAGTAATTGAAGAATAATTTATCCTTATCGGGCATATATTTTCACAGAGGGGGAATATTATGTCCGATAAAACATTGTTACAACATACAGTTACAATAGAAAACAGGGAAAAAATGTCTGTCAGCGGTGTAAAACAGGTGATAGCCTATGATGAATTCAGAATCAGCCTGCGCACTGATTACGGCACATTGCTTATACAGGGCAGAGGTCTGACGGCCGGGGAAATCAGCACCAGTGCCAATACAATGACGCTTGCCGGCAAAATAGAAAGCCTGCAGTACAAAGCTGCAAGGGACAAAAGCGAAAGCTTTTTGTCAAGAATAATGAAATGATTTTTGAAGTACAGAGTTACAGTTTTATATTTCAGGACCGGATATATTCCCTTGCCATAGGTTTTGTCACAGGCTTTGTCAACCAGCTGCTGGCTGTTTTCCTGTACAAAGGCAAAGTGAAAATTTTTATAAGGGATATTCTTATCAGTCTGTTTTTTACGGTTCTGATATTCAGTTACAGCGTTTCATTTGCCAATTACAAAATTCTCCGCTGGTACAATGTTCTCTTTGCCCTGGCAGGTGCGGTGCTTTTCACACCCTGTTTTTCCACAGCCGGCAATCTGCTGCTGTCTCTTGCCGGGGTTACTGTCAGGCACGGTGCAAAGAAAACTGCAGCTGCTGCCAGTGAAAGAATTCAGATTTTCAGACAGAAAAAAATTGTGAAAAATCAAAAAATTACACAAAAAAACAGTCCCGAAGTATTGAAACGGGACGAGGTATTGTTGTATAATTAAAGTTACAAAAATGTTTTTGTTAATTAAATGGGGGTGATTGAGATGCAGAATTTACTGAAAAAAATCAGACTGCGTTCTGTTTTGTTTCTGCTGGTAATAGTGTATCTTACTGTCAATCTCATCTCCGCCCAGTTTGAACTGATGACAAAAAAACAGGAACTGGCCAATGTACAGACACAGAAAGAAAGACTGGAACTGGAAGTGGCAGACACAGAAAGCCTGCTGGAAGAAGACCAGGACGAAGTTTATATCGAACGCATTGCAAGGGAAAGACTTGGCTATGCCAACCCGGGCGAAAAGGTTTATATAGACATCCAGTCTGAATAATATAAAAATATACAGGGAGCATGGCTCCCTGTTTTTTTATCTGTAATCAATACTGCTGGATATATATCTGAACCGGGGATTGCCGTTTATATAATCCTCACATTTTACATAGGCATACACGTTGTCAGCCCTTTCATACAGGGCCTTGCCTATGTAAATTGTCTGCTGTCCTATGGTGACAAGGTAATAGTCCCCGGCTTTGCCGTAGATAAATCCTTCCATATTTACCGGTGTTATTTCTCCGGTGTCTGTATTGTACATATGTCTGCTTTCTGTAAAATTCTCTGTGTGACTTGCCACATACAGAATATTACTGTCACTATGGTGATATTCAGCCCTGTAATTTTTTAAATCTGCAGGGTCGTTTTCAAATATTTTTATTTCTGAAAGCTGTCCGGTATCCATATCATAAATCACAAGACTGCCGGGCACCAGGTAGTAATTATACAGTTTTCCTTTTGCAAAGAACCAGGGATAGCGTCCGGCTTCAGCCAGTCTGGTGTGTTCATATGTGGTCATATCAATGCTTTCCAGATAAGATATATAATCATCGCCGTGGACTATATTCACATTTACTATCAGCTGGTTTTTCCATGCACCTATGATTTGGAAAGGTGCATCGCACAGCCTTTCTGTCTCAAAAGTGTCTGTATCCAGCCTGTACAGCCCCATATCCGGGATAAGTTCATTTTCGTTCTGAACATACTGGGCGGCCCTGAAATACAGGTCCTTGCCGTCGTGTACAAACCGGCCGATTGCAGGGCGGAAAAGCCTGTCGAAACTGTGCTTTTTAATCAGTTTGCCATCTTCTGAAAATTTATACAGTACATCACTCTCTGTTTCAGACGGGTCTCCGTTACGGCTGCTGCATCCGAAAAAATAAACACAATCATTAAAACTGATAAGGTTTGTATATCCGTTTGTCTGTGCCGGCGCTATTGTCATATCTCCCTTTACTGTGCGTGTGCCGCTGGCTATATCTATATACAGTATATCCACAGAATTGTCCATATGACGCATAGCTTCATATGCACCCTCTTCAGTAAAGGTGAAGTTGCTTATATACTGAGTCAGAAAAGTATAGTTTTTGCTGCCCTGCACCGGTGGCTGACCCGCTGTACAGGCGGTAAATATGACAGCAATCAATAATAACATAAACTTTTTCATCTCATCACCTCTGTCTGTATTATACCATTACATATAAGGATAATTATTAATGATGTGTAAATATAAAGTGACAATAATGTCATATTGAAAAAAGCCACCCGTGCGGGTGGCTTTATATGTTTTACTGTTTCTGTGCGGCAGTGCTGTGGAGATATTCCTTGAACTTGTCGCCGTCAAATTTTGTTACAACAGTTACATTATGTGGTTCCTTGCTGTCAAAATCGTAAACAATCTGACCATAACCAGGTTCAGATTTTGTTTCACAGCGTGCTGTACAGGTGCGCTGTTCCAGTACCACACCTTCACACAGGGCAGCTGCAACAGCTGTCGGGTCAGGCTGGCTGATAATATCCTTGTCATAGAAATCAATATTGAACTGCAGCAGTTTCTGGTTGGCCTTTACGATAAAGTCACCGAACTGTGTGCCGTAGCTCAGCAGTTTTTCCCTGTCTTCTTTTGTCACTTCTGCAACGCCGTAACAGGCATCCAGCGGAACAAATGTTACAGGAATACCGCTCTGCAGCACAATGTCACAGCTTTCTGCGTCTACCCAGATGTTGTATTCAGCATTTGGGGTAACAGGGTTTGGCATTCTGTACTGGCCGCCCATTGTCCATATGCGTTTCACGCGTTTCATAGCTTCAAGATTCAGCATTACTGCCATGGCAATATTGGTCATAGGTCCAAGAGTGATGATTTCCAGATCATCATATTTCAGTGCCATTTCAATTATTTTGTCCACTGCGTGGCCAGGTGTGAACGGCAGTGTTGTTTTTGACAGACCCACGTCAGACAGCCCGTCTTTGCCGTGTGCATTTTCCCCTGTCATAGGTGCACGCCACAGCGGTTTTGTCATACCTGTGTAAACAGGCGGCTGTTCTCTGTTTGCAATTTCCACAGCTACACGGCCGTTTACATTGGCAGTTGCGTGGTCCAGAACGCCTGCGCAGATTGTAATGGCTTCCACAACACAGCCAGGGTCACGGAGAGCCAGTATGCACGCAACCAGGTCGTCACTGGCGGCGTCTGTATCTATAATAAATCTTCTCATATTTACCTCCGTTTATTTAACAGCAGTTACAACTGTGTGTCTTTTGCCTGTGGCTCTGAAACCATTGATAGGGTTCTGGCCTGCAAGGTCAATTATTGTCTGTCCGCGTGTAAAACCTATGCCTGTGTCCATAGTCAGGAATGCATCCCAGGTTTCACATTCTGCACCCAGCACAACATCCACAGCAGTCATTGGCAGATTGTCGGTAATATGAGCCGGAATAAGTGTCAGGTCAATGCCTGCCCTGAACACTGTTTCTGCAGCTTCCACGTCTGCCAGAATATTGTGCTGTGATGTAGGTGTGGTTGTCTGATAACCCAGCAGGGCACCGCCTGCAATATATATTCTCTTTACTTTTGCCATAGCTTCTTCATCTTTCAGAATGGCAAGTGCCACATTTGACAGTGTGCCCAGACAGAGAATTTCCAGGTCTTCCACTTCTTTTGCGCTGTCAATAAGGAAGTTTACAGCGTGCTTTTCTTCAAATCTGTGTTCTGTTTCTGCAGGTGGGCAGGTTTTGCCTGCAATATAGTCTTTCAGCAGCAGAGGGCGCTGTGCACCCTTGAACACAGGTACATCACTTACAGCTTTTACAGCGTTGATATTCAGATTGCACAGGTCATCATAATTTTCCACGTCCGGTGACACTGTAACCCCCAGAATATTCAGCTCTTTGTTTTCAAGTGCCTTTACAAGGGCATCCTGTCCCAAAGAAGCAATATCTACGATAAGGTTTTTCATTATAGCCTCCTTGTATTGTTTGATTCAAAACGGTTATACCTATGTTTATAGTAACATTTTGCCGATAAAAAAAGCAAGGAAAGCCCACGGCTCTCCCTGCTGAAAAATATACAGTTTTTATGTGCAATATCTCTAATTATGCCACCCACATATACAGCGGCACACCTGCCAGCTGTGAGTTGGCCATTTTGTTCAGACTTTCCACTTCGTTTTCCGGCATAATGTCTTCCATTTTGTAGAAAAGATAGTCAAACAATGTGGCGCCGGATGGGAAATATACTTCATAGCCTTCCACACCTGTGGTGTCTTCCATATAGGACAGTGCATCCTCCCAGCCTTCCACAGCATCAACCAGACCGTTTTCCAGGGCCTGTTCTGCTGTGTATACACGGCCGTCTGCCAGTTTTTTCACGGTTTCAATATCCATATTCCTTGCTTTGGAAACAATGTCTGTAAATGTGGCATAGCTGTCATCAACCAGAGACTGGTATATAGCCCTCTGTTCGTCTGTCAGAGTGCCTGCAGCGCTGCCCATACCTTTGTTGTCACCTGTTGAAATGATAATTTCTTCCAGCCCCAGCTTGTCATACAGACCTTTCATATTTGTGTATGAAAGGATAACGCCGATAGAGCCTGTCCAGCAGTTGCGGTTGGCAGAAATATAGTCTGCGGCACAGGAAATATAATAGGCACCGGAGGCAGCTGTCTGTTCAAAATATGCGTGTATCGGTCTGCCGGTCACTTCTTTGTATTCCATCAGTTTCAGATAGAATTCATCAGAATGATATACAGTGCCGCCACCGCTGTTTACCTTCAGCAGAATGCCGTGGTTTGATTCATCTTCAATAAGACTGTCTACATAATCCATCAGATTTGCGTGATTGTAGCTGTAGGAATCAACAGGGGAGTCCGGGCTGGCCTGGATTGTGCCCGAAATTGTAAGCACTGCAAAGCTTTCTTCCGGCATTTCATCATAGTATTCACCGCTGCCGCCGCTTATTACAGCGCCCATACAGCTGGCCATTAAAAATACAAACACAAGACATAAGGCTATAAAAGCGATCAGTCTGTTTCTTTTTTTGCTGTTTTCCATAATATACTCCGTAATTTTATTTATGACTATATTATATCCTAAAATCACGTTTTTTCAATGTTATATATGTGAAATAACAATACCCCGGCAAAAACCGGGGTAAATCTGTTATTTAAGAAACGCGCTGTATGCTGTTTTGAAAGCAATATCAATTGATTTGTGAACATTTGCTTCGTTCATAACATTTACACCGGTGATTGTAATGCCGCCACGGCCTGCAATTTTGCCCAGCAGCAGTTCATAATCACCCATTTCCATTGCGGATTTAAATGTTTTTTCCACAATTTCCTGGCCGACTTCACGGTCAATGCCCAGATTTTCTGCAGTATTGATAAAGCAGTTGAGAATATATGCGGCGTAGCACAGACCACAGGCTGCAAGGGCAGTCAGGGAAGTGAGTTCGCTTTCTTCACATTCAATGATTGTGCCCACTTTGCGGAACATTGCCTTGATTTCTTCCTTGTTGTCTGCCTCGCCGTCAAAACATACGCCCACGATGGAAACACCGTTTTCGGCGGCAAGTGTAGGAATAACCCTAACCACCTGCTGTGTCGGGAATTTCTGTTTCAGGGCATCCATTTTTACTTCAGCCATACAGCTGATAATGATTTTGCCGTCAAAATCATACTGTGACATGTCCATATCCACAAAAGGCTGTTTGGGAATTGCAAAAATAATCACATCACTGCAGGCAACAAGGTCTTTTATTTCCTTTGCGTCAATGCCCATTGCAACGGCCCTGTCCACGGCACGCTGATTCATGTCGTAAACAACTATATCTTCTTTGGCAGTGCCGCCCTTTATAAGACCGGTTGTCAGGCTTTTGCCCATATCACCAAAACCAATTATACCTTTTTTCATATAAGCCCTCTTGTTCCGATAAAAAAATATTATATTTAAATTATATTATGCCGATATATAAAATGCAATAGTCTGAAAATAACGGTTGCCTATCATATGTATATTTCGCTTTCGGCATAAAGCACAGCCTTGCCGGCAATTTTCACCCTGTCACCACACATTGTGCAGTACAGCTGCCCGCCTCTTGCAGATGCCTGATAGGCAAATATTTTATCTTTGCCTTTTGCACCTGCCCAGTAAGGAACAATATGGCAGTGTCCGCTGCCACACACAGGATCTTCATTTATTTTCAGCTTCGGTGCAAAGGAGCGGGATACACAGTCGTAATCCTTGCCCTGTGCGGTGACGTGCAGCAATGTTCCGTCCAGCTGCAGCACCTTTTCCATATCCGGCGCCATATTTCTTACAACGTACTCATCCTCAATCACGCACAGCAGGTCTCTGCCCATAAAGGCTGCCACAGGCTTTACGCCTAACACATCTGTCATCAGCTGTGTTACTTCCACAGGCTTCAGGTCGTAGGCAGGAAAATCCATTTCCAGCAGGTCATCTTTTCGGTTTACAGTCAGCTGACCGCTCATAGTATCAAACACTATCTGCTGTTTGTCCTGTTCGTAAAATCTGAACAGGGTATAGGCTGTGGCCAGGGTGGCGTGGCCGCACAGGTCAATTTCTCCACCCGGTGTAAACCAGCGCAGATGGTAGTTTTCTCCTGTTTTTACAGTAAAGGCTGTTTCTGAAAGATTGTTTTCAATTGCTATTTTCTGCATTGTTTCCTCCGGCAGCCAGCAGTCCATCACACATACTGCTGCAGGGTTGCCGCCAAAAACCTTGTCTGTAAATGCATCCACTGTATACTGTTTCATAATAATTCTCCGATCATAATTATATTTCAATTATATAACCGGCCGGATAAAATGGCAACAGAAAAGCGGCAAACCCTCCCTTGGAGTGATCCGCCGCCCATCAACAGGTTAATAATACATATACAGCTGGCAAGGAATCATGCCGTTGTACAGTTTTCTTCTTTTGTTGGCTTTTTTGCCATAGTTTGTTTCAAATTCGCTGTCTGCAGTAATGATATATGCAGCTTTTACAGGGTTGGCTGTCAGCTGGCGGGACAGTATCATTTCCAGCTTTGTGGCTGTTTCAATATCTCCCAGTCTTTCGCCGTATGGTGGGTTTGTGATTACCACTGTGTTTTCTTCCGGTGAAAAGTTCTTTACATCAGCTTCAAAGAATTTCACATATTTGGCAACACCGGCTTTGTCAGCGTTTTTCTTTGCAATTTCCAGCACCAGCGGGTCAATGTCAAAGCCGTAAGCACGGAAGTCTGCATCCTTAATGATTGCATCCTTTGCTTTCTGTCTTTCTTCTGTCCAGATTTCTTTGTCGATAAAAGCATAGTTTTCAGCTGCAAATTTTCTTTTCAGACCAGGAGCAATGTTCAGCGCTTTCTGTGCTGCTTCAATCAGCAGAGTGCCGCTGCCGCAGAACGGGTCCTGGATAACGCTGTCTTTTCTAACTCTTGCCAGGTCAACAATGGCTGCTGCCAGTGTTTCCTTGATTGGTGCTTCACCGCTGTGTCTGCGGTAGCCGCGTTTGTGCAGACCGTCCCCTGATGTGTCCAGCATTACACTTACCACATCTTTTCTGATGGAAAAGCGGATTTTGTACAGATTGCCTGTTTCCGGCAGGATTGTTGTTTTGTACTGTTTGCGCAGTTTTTCAACAATAGCCTTTTTCACAATGCTCTGGCAGGCAGGCACGCTGGACAGTGTGGAAGACAGGGAAGACCCTTTTACAGGGAACTGGCAGTCCACAGGCAGTATTGTCTTCCAGTCAATGGCGTTTACACCGTCAAACAGTTCGTCAAAAGTTTTTGCCTTGAATTCTTTCAGCAGAATCAGCACTCTTTCTGCAGTGCGCAGGTTTATGTTAGCGGCTGCGATGGTGTGTTCATCCCCACGGAAGATAATTCTGCCGTCAGACACCTGAATATCTTCGCCGCCTATTTTCTTTATCTCATAGTTCAGCACGCTTTCTGTGCCGAAATAACAAGGAGCAACAAGTGTATATTTCATTCAATGTTCCTTTCCATTATGGTTACAAATAAAACTCATATCTAAATAATTATAAATTAACAGCTGATTATTTGCAATAATAATTTTACAAAAAGCCGCATATCATTGACTTTTACCGATATATATGATAATTTATTAATGTTAAGATATGTGTTGAAGCTTTTTTGCTGTTACATATATCTTTTTTTGTTATTTTATCTTTCTGGAGGTAAATATGTTTAAAGATAAGTTTCTGTTTGAAAAAACCTTTTTCAAACAGGTTTTTGCTATAGTTCTGCCTATGGCGCTGCAGAACGTAATCAGCTTTGGCGTAAATGCCATGGACAGCATTATGCTGGGGTCTTTGGGTGATATTGCCGTTTCCGGTGCCAACCTGGGCGGCCAGCCGTTTTTCCTTATGTCTATGGTTGGTTTTGGTCTGGCCGGCGGCGGTTCTGTGCTGATTTCACAGTACTGGGGCCAGGGCAACAAAGAGGTTATCCGCAAGGTAATGCGCATATCAATGCTGGCCATCACAGTTGTGGCTGCACTGGCCGCTGTGCTGTGTTTCTTTTTCCCTTATCAGGTAATGAGTCTGTACACACACGAAGCCGAAGTACAGCAGGCAGCTGCAGGCTATCTGCGTGTGATTTCAATCGGTTTTGTGTTTTATGCAGTTGCAAACAACTATATGAACAGCCTGCGCGCTGTGGAAAATGTAAAAATGTCCACAATCGTGTATGCGATGTCATTTTTTGTGAATGTTTTCTTCAACTACATTTTCATCTTCGGTAAATTTGGTGCACCTGAAATGGGTGTTGTTGGTGCCGCAATGGGCACCACAATTGCACGTATTTTTGAATTTGTATGTGTTACATTCTATATGTATTTTGTGGAAAAGAAAATCGGCTACAAAATGCATTGTATGTTCAAAATTGATATGGAACTGGTGCCGGACTTTATCCGTTATGCCCTGCCGGTTATCGGCAATGAAATGATATGGGGTCTGGGTGCTACAGTTACCAGCATGATTATGGGCCGCATCGGCTCCACATTTGTGGCGGCAAACAGCATTGTAAATGTTGTTGCACAGCTGGCACAGGTGTTTATCTTCGGCATTTCCAACGCTGCAGCGGTAATATGCGGCAAAACAATCGGGGAAGGTATGCGCGACAGGGCACAGAAGGCAGCCCACACACTGCTGCTGATGGCATTTGCCTTTGGCATAATCAGTGCGGCGGTAATTCTGCTGTTGAGAACCCCATTCCTTACAATTTACGACATTACCCCGCAGGCAAAAACATCTGCCTACAATATGATGTTTGTGCTGGCACTTACACAGCCTATTGCCGCTATTGATATTATCAGTATTATCGGTATTCTCCGCGGCGGCGGCGACACCAGACTGGCCCTGGCCCTTGACGGCGGCGGTATGTGGATAGTAAATATCCCGATGGGCATTCTTACAGGTCTGGTGCTGAAAATCCCTGCACAGTGGATTTTCCTTTCAATGCGCAGTGACTCCTTTGTGAAAATTTTTATCGAACTGAAAAGAATTACCAGCGGCCGCTGGATAAGGTCAGTTACACGTGATGATGCATAGATGTGAGTTTTGTGCATAATAATACAAAATTTGTTTGACAGTAGAATAATTTTTGTATATAATATATAGTGTAAAATAATACGAAAATGGTACAAGTATGCAAGATATCTCCATAAAAAATCTTGAAAATGCAAAGGCCGGCAATGCAAAGGATATACAGATTATATACGATGCATTCAGACCGGCGGTGTATTCTTGTGCTGCCAAGCTGCGTAATGATAATTTTGATTTTGAAGACGCAGTGCAGGAAGGTAATATAGGGCTATTCAAAGCTATTTTAAGCTACCGTGAAAACAAAGGTGCTTCTTTTGCTACCTATGCTAAAAAATGTATTTTGAACAATATGTTATCCGCAAGGCAGGCGGCCACAGCGCAGAAACACGCTGTGCTGACAAATGCGCTGCCCCTTGATGAAAGTATTCTTTTGCCCAGTTTTGAATCTGATTTTATAAACAGGGAACAAAACAGGGAATTTATCCGTATTGCAAAACAGAAACTGTCTGCTTTTGAATTTCTGGTTTTCAGCCTTTACACCATGCAGTATTCCTATAAAGAAATTGCAGCTGTGACAGGCAAAAGCGAAAAATCTGTAAACAATGCAATACAGAGAATTCACTCCAAACTTCGTAAATAGGCACGCTGTGCTTATTGATATCCAGGCGCGTTTTTAAGCGCAATCCACGTTGGTTTAAATTCACTCCTGGCTAAAAATACATTTTATTTTGAAGGAGAAAATCACCAATGTACCAGGACAAAACTTTAGTATGCAAAGACTGCGGCAAAGAATTCGTATTTACAGCAGGCGAACAGGCATTTTATGCAGAACGCGGTTTCGAAAACGAACCACAGCGTTGCAAACCTTGCCGTGACGCAAGAAAAAACCAGGTAAAAGGCACAAAAGAATACTTTACAACAGTTTGCGCAAACTGCGGTAAAGAAGCAAGAGTACCTTTCCGTCCAAGAGAAGACAGACCGGTTCTGTGCAGCGAATGTTTCGCAGCAAAACAGGAAGGCAAATAATTTCTGTAAATAATTACACCACCTCTGCTGAGGTGGTGTTTTTTTGCTGTTATTCATCCAGTCGGGGGTATGTTGCCGGCGGTTCGTTGTACATGCCGTCAATACTCCGCCATTGGGAGTTGTATATAATAAGATACACACTGCCGTTCTTTTTGTAATGATATTGATATATCCTGCCCGGGTCATTTTTATATGTCACATAGATATAATGCCCGTTCTGCGTCCAGTCTTTTTTTGCCTGTCTGCTTTCAATCCGGGAAAAGTCCACTTGCTGAAGATGCATATATTCAAATACGGCTGTTTCTGCCATTGCCCTTTGTACAGGGAAGTAATAAAGATATATACCCGCCAGCAGGGCCAGTATAAATATTCTGATTTTCTTTTCAGATGTGTTTTTCATAAGCTGGCCTCCTTGTCGGTAAAAAATGGCTGATAGTGCATCTGTCAGATAAATTGGGATTTAGCGAACAGAAAGGGGTTCGGGGAAATACTTTCCCCGAATATAAATGGCGTAGTCTGCGGAGAGCAAAAATATTTCAAGGGCTTTAGCAGGTTGAAATATTTTTGCGAAAATCGCGAAGAAATTT
>JAFULT010000161.1 GCA_017483145.1 Oscillospiraceae bacterium
GTTACCATCAATGAATTTGATTTCGGCAAGCTGTTTGCTTTTGCGGCGGTATACACAGTGGTGACGGTTATAGTTATGAATGCCCTGCGTTTTATGGCATTTATATTTGCCAGCGGTGCTGATTACAAACCGTTGGGTATGCTGAAACGCGGTTTCACATATCTTGCAGGGAACTGGATTGGCTGGCTGTGGTTCAATATGACTGTGGAGTTTGTGCCGTTGCTGATATGGAAAGTGCTGGATATTGTATTCAATTCAAACCCTGCAATTATAATACTGTATCTGCCTGTAATGGGGTATCTGATGATTGCCAGGGCAGGCTATGTATATGAAAATATTCTGAAAATGGAATATGGGCAGGAGGCCGCATACAGCTATGTGGCAGATTCCTTTACAAACCAGATATAAAAAAGAGAGAGTGCAGATGCACTCTCTTTTTTTATCAGATAATTCAATTTGCGGGTATGAGATTCCTCCATCTGTGATGTCGGAATGACAGTGAACCTTATTCCAGTATAAAAGCCGCAATATCATCAATCACATACTGTGGGATATGATTTTCGGCTGTGTATTCTGTCACATCCATCACGCCCGGCAGGCTCTGTGGCATAAACAGGTGGTTAAGACCCGGATATGATTTGAACTGAATATTTTCCTTATCCCCAAGGACTGACTGCATATAGCCAAAATCCTTGTCCATGTAAACCTGGAAATCAGCTTCGCCCTGAAGAATAAGGACAGGGACTGTCAGTCTGTTTTTAAGAATATTTTCCCCGTCAAGGTCACGCATAGACAGCCAGTACCGTGCAGGAACCCCCAGCACAGGCTCTGCTGTGGCTTCTGTAAGGGCTTTTACTGCATCAACACCGTCCTGTACGGCTTTCAGCTGCCGCTGTTTTTCAGCATCAGAAATATCCATTGCGTTCAGCACGGCAATATTCTGGTCAAGGATAACATCTTCCAGACCGCGGATTGTGCCCGCCATCATAACAACACCTTTAAGGTCATTGTCAAGGGCAATTTTAGGTGCGGACATACCGCCCTGGCTGTGACCGATTACAAACACATTTTCGCTGATATTGGCTTTGGCATAGTCTATGGCCGCATAGATATCGTCCATATATTCATCCCATATTGTCAGCTGTTCGTGGGCAAGGGCCGGTTTCTGATACAGACGCTTGTTGATGCGGATGCTGGCAATGCCTTTTTGGGCAAGGCCGTGAGCCAGTTCCCGGAAAGGTTTGTTGGCGCCGATAGTTTCATCAAAATCTGACTGACCGCTGCCCTGTACAAGAACAACCACAGGATAATTTTCCATATTGTCCGGTGTTGTCACCACACCTTTGATATCATATTCGCCGATAAGAACAGTTTCTTCTGTAAGCAGGTCTGTGTCAATTGGCTGATAAACGCTGTCTTCCGGCGCAAAATTGAACCATATACCCCGGATTTTGCCCTCACTGTCAAAGCTGAGAGTGATTATAAAACCGCCGTTTTCAAATTCAGCCACTGTGGAAACTGTGGCATAGCCGCTTTTTTCTTCAAAGTTTGTGGCTGTGGCGCTTACAAAGCCGCCTGCTGTGCCTGCAACGGATTCCCACGCCTGCTGCAGGGCGGCTGCATCTATCTGCTTTTTCACACTGTCCCGGCAGTTTGCAACCACAGTTTCATAATCCCGGTTTGCAATGCACTGCACATATCCGTCAGACAGCTTTATTGCTTCTTCTTTTGAAAGTGCTTCCTTTGGCCCACAGGCAGTAAAAGTAAGAACAAATGCCATTAAAAGTGAGAAAAGTTTAATTGTCTTTTTCATTTATCTTCAGCTCCTTCTGATATTCAAAATAGGAATAAACCATAGGTATGATTACAAGGGCAAATATTACTGCAAACATAATTACTGCCGCCACTGTGGTGTTTTTTACAAACACCAGTGCGCCCATTGCAAGACCGCCCACTACCCACAGGGGACCTGCCATACGGTGGGTTTTGTTCCACACATTTTCACTGGCAAAAGTCCACGGTGTCTTGATGCCGAATGTATAGTTGTGTTTTACCTTTGGCATATAGTTGCCCAGCAACACAAACATAAAGCCTATAGCCGGATACATAATACTGTTCATATTTGCAAAATCAGGATTGAAGGAAAATGCAATTGTCAGCAGTACAAGACCGCACAGCAGTGCTGTGATGAATATACGCAGTATGTCAAACACTTTTCTGAATTTGTCATAGCTGCCCTGTTTTGGCTCTGTTTTTTCTGCAAACAGCATAAGCAGGTTTACGCCAAATGCAATGCCGGTAAACACAAACAGCATATATTTTGGGCCTGTGCCGTCTATCTGTCCGTCCGGGCCCCAGTGTGTAGGAATAATATCCGGTACTGACGGATAGAAATATACAGTAACCGCCAGTGTAAGCAATATGATTACTGCTATTATAATATTTGTTGTTTTCTTACCGTTCATCTTTCTCCCCCATAAATGAAACCACCCATGAAAGCAAATCTTCCATTACGGATGTGTTGATTTCATAATAAATAAATGTGCCTTTTTTCTCATCTTGGACAAGGCCTGCCTTTTTAAGTATGGACAGGTGGTGTGACAGGGTGGCGCCCGTCATATCAAATTCCTTGCCTATCTCCCCTGCCGGCATAGGACCTTTTTTCAGCAGTTCCAGAATTTTGCGGCGTGTCGGGTCTGACAGGGCTTTTATTGTTTCCTGCAGCATCTGTTACCTCCCCAAAACAATATTTAGATATTCATCTAAATACAATATACATCAGCTGAAAAACAAAGTCAATATAATATTTAGAATTTTATCTAAATATGACAGATTTTTCACAAATTCTGTTAATAGAATAATAAACCGATTATGCGATTCTTCGCTTCGCTCAGAATGACAAATGAAAAACAGAATGACAAATGAAATAAAGAATGACAGAAAAAACGGATTCCCGAAGGAATCCGTCTGATTTTTTTAATATGCTGTGTAACCGATATTAAGGTCTACTGCACCTGCAACGCCTGCACAGGTACCTGTGCCTGTATACTGCCAGATATCATAGCGGTATTTGAAGTCTGTGGATGATGCATAATGTGCCACCCAGATATCGTATTTTGAAATCTGTGAATAGTCCAGCTGATAGTAGAACCATGTCTTGCTGGCGTAGATGCCTGCGTTGTAGCCTGCGTTCTGGATAGTTTCGCAGAAGGCTTTGGCAATGGTGGTTCTCTGTGACTGTGACAGACCGTCTGCACGGCCATCCTTGCGGGATGTGGAGTATTCTGTGTCAAAGAAGATAGGGTAATCA
>JAFULT010000162.1 GCA_017483145.1 Oscillospiraceae bacterium
AAGGCTGTTGAAGTTTCTGTAGCTGAAATCAAGAAGAACTCCAAGGCTGTTGAAAGCAATGAAGAAATCGCTCGTGTTGCTACTGTTTCCAGCGGCAGCGAAATCGTTGGCGATCTTATTGCTGACGCTATGGCAAAGGTTTCTGCAGACGGTGTTATCACTATTGAAGAAAGCAAGACAGCTGAAACATACAGCGAAGTTGTTGAAGGTATGCAGTTTGACCGCGGCTATATCACACCATATATGGTTACAGATTCCGACAAGATGGAAGCTGTTATTGATGATGCTCTTATTCTTATTACAGACAAAAAGATTTCCAACATTCAGGAAATCCTGCCTCTGCTGGAAGAAATTGTTCAGAACGGCAGAAAACTGGTCATTATCGCAGAAGATGTTGAAGGCGAAGCCCTGTCCACACTTATTGTAAACAAACTCCGTGGCACATTTACCTGTGTTGCCGTAAAAGCTCCGGGCTTTGGCGACAGAAGAAAAGAAATGCTGATGGATATTGCTATTCTTACAGATGGTGTGGTAATCAGTGAAGAACTGGGTTATGAACTCAAAGAAACAACAATGGAAATGCTTGGCCGCGCACGCCAGGTAAAAATCACAAAAGAAACCACAACTATTGTTGACGGTGCAGGCGACAAAACAGAAATCCAGGACAGAATCAGCCAGATAAAAGCACAGATGGACACAGTTACATCTGACTTTGACAGAGAAAAACTGCAGGAACGTCTTGCCAAACTGGCAGGCGGTGTAGCTGTTCTCAAAGTTGGTGCAGCCACAGAAGTTGAAATGAAAGACAAAAAACTGCGTATCGAAGATGCACTTTCAGCTACAAAAGCTGCAGTTGAAGAAGGCATAGTTGCTGGTGGCGGTACAGCACTGCTGAACGCAATCCCTGCAGTAAAAGCTCTTTGCGAAGAACTGTCCGGCGATGAAAAGACAGGTGCAAAAATTGTACTGCGTGCACTGGAAGAACCTGTGCGCCAGATTGCAAAAAATGCAGGTCTTGAAGGCAGTGTAATTATCGACAAGATTATGACAAACGGCGCAGTAAACTTTGGCTTTGACGCACAGAATGAAGTGTACGGAGATATGCTGAAAAACGGTATTGTTGACCCGACTAAAGTTACACGTTCTGCACTGCAGAATGCTTCCAGTGTTGCAGCTATGGTGCTTACAACAGAAAGCCTTGTTGCAGATGAAGAGGAAGAAGTAAAAGCCGGTGCCGGTATGGGCATGGGTGATATGGACTATTAATCTGTAAAAGCCTCCCTTGTTAAAGGGAGGGGGACCATCGAAGATGGTGGAGGGATTCATTTATCGATATCCCTCATTTCTTAAGATTTAATTAATAAAGTTCCCTTGTTATTGTACAGGGGAACTTTTTATTTTATAATATAATCAAAGAAATATATTTTATTAATAACGGAGCAATATGAAAGACAGAACCAAGAAAATTCTTACAGTTATCATATTTGTAACATTGTTATTCAATGCTTACACTGCATTTTCATTGAGACATACTGAAAAAATAATAGGTGAATCAACTCTTTATTCGGAAAGACAAATCAACAGTGCTCTGAACACAGCCGCCAGATGCTTTTTACCAATACTGACAGAGTGTAAAGTTACAAAGCTTTACTATGATGAAGAATGGAATATAAACAGGGGCGGGGATAAGGATACCATCACAGTATTCTGTGATTTTGAAGTTATGTATGATACACCTGTTTGGGAAAAGGGAAATTCTTTACACAGATGGTCCTGGCATATGGAAAAAGTATGCGGTATATGGATAGTAACCAATTATGGCTTTGGCTGATAAGGAGGTATCAATATGAAAAAATATATTAAAATTTTTCTTACAATAGCAATTATCACGCTGGCAGGCGTTGCGCTGTATTTCTACCTTGGCTTTTTCGGCAACCCAATCTCAAAACTGCTTTGTAAAAACACAGCAGAAAAGTATATTGCCGAAAATTACCCTCATTGCCATGTTGAAAGATGGGGCTATAATTTCAAGGACGGCAACTATTTTGCAAATATCCAATGTGAAACCAGCCCGGACACAAATTTCTTTATTTATACCGACTGGCTGGGTAATTTCAGACGTGACAGTTACGAAAGCTATGTTACATCCGGCCACAACACACAGAACAGGATGATGATGGAATACCGTGACCTGCTGGATAAGGCTATGCCGCAGGAAGAAGTGGATTTTGGCATTGATATCTACTTTGGCGATATCCTTGTACAGGGCAGCTATGACAGATATTTCTCAGAAAATTACCCGGACAAAGTCCACTATATGCCGCAGGAAGAAATTATACTTGACAAGCAGTATGACTTTACAGATATTAGCTATAAGTATGGATATGTGTGTCTGTATGCCATGGATGAAGATGTGTCTGTTGAACGTGCCTGTGAAATACTTCTCACTGTGAAACAGAAATTGGATGAGGACAACATAGGCTTTTACTATATAGACTTTGTCCTTGAAAAGCCACGCAAAACTGATGGTATGCCAAATGATGATGAAACAAGAATAAATATCGACCATTTCCGGTGGAATGATATTCATGAAGACGGCCTGGCAGAAAGAGTACAGACCGCCCACGATGAACTGACTGCTTATTATGAAAAAATGGATGCCGAAAAGCAAAAGCTTTTTGACAGTACGAATAATCAGTAAAAACAGCAGGAAGGGGGGGAGATACTGTGAAAAAGAAATTCGACCCGCTTAAACTGCTGCTTGTACCTGCATTTCTGGCTTTGTTTATACCTGTGCATATTTTTGTGGGTAATCCGTTCTCAAAAGCCATAGCCGGTGTAACACTGAAAAGATATATAGAGGCAAATTACCCGGGCTGTTATTTTACAGAGCATTCATATGATTTTACCTGCAACGGCTACAGCACAACAGTTTACTCTGATATAAATAAAGATATAAAATTTGTATTGAAGACCGACACCTTTGGATTTACAATCCGGGATGACAGTTACAGGGATATGGTGAAACTGGGGTCAAACACCGCTCACAGGCTGAACGAAGAATATACAGAAATATTAACCTCGGTTCTTGGCGAAGAAATCTGCGGATATAAAATATACAGAATTACCGGCATTATGGCAGATAATTATGTTTATGGTCAGCAGTATTCGCTGAAATCCGGTCCGCTTGTGCCGGGCACAGAATATGATATTTACAAAATATCTCCTACTGATGGGGATATACTTCTCCGTGTCATTGCACCGGGTGCAACAGCACAGACAGCAGAGAATATATTGCTTGAAACAAAACAGAAACTGGCAGACAGCGGAATAATATTTGATACAGTTTCACTGAGTATCGGCGAAGATGCTGACAGCTGGCCTTATATTATCAATCTTGAAAGACTGCCATATACTGCTTTTTCACAGCCGGATTTCAGCCGGCAGATAATGGAAATACATCTGAAAGACAATCCACAATGGTCCCTTGCTTTCAGATATATTAATGACAGATACGACAAGCTGATAAAAGCTGTTGACTGGCGGCAGGCAGACAGTTTTGAAATCAGAAGCATCAGCGGCAAGCTTAATATGGATTTCAACCTGCAGGACAAAGCCTGGGGCAATATTATGTATACATCACCGGATGGTCTTGGTGTGGATGATATTGATGTGATAAACTATGAGTCTTATTCAGATAGTGAAATAGCCCGGCTTGGCAAAAGGACAGGTGTAATCAATATCAGCGTTATGCTGACACGGCCGGATAAACAGGCAGTTGCAGATGCCATAAATGAAATCAACATTATTCTGAAAAACAGCGGTCTTGAAAACCGGACTACCAATATGACTGTAACCTATAAGGAATCATCGGCTGTCCACAGCTTCCCTAATCTTTATTACCGTGAAGAAGCTTTTACCAGAAAAGATATACAGCGGTACAATAAGATATAACGAAAAAGCCCCCATGCAGGGGGCTTTGATTTTTATGAATTAACCGTTTACAACTGTAACTGTGTTGTATGCAAAGTCTGTTTCGTGTCTTTCCACAACTTCCATAATTTTCAGCTGCACTTTTTCTTTCAGGGCCATATGTGCAGGTGCTGGAATTGGGTAAGAGTTGTAGCTGATTTTTACATCCAGGCTGGATGCAGAGAAATTGTCAAATTTTACCAGCAGGGAATCTGTTTTGATTTCTTCAAACTGTGACAGTTCGCTGTAAATATCATCAATAACTTTCTGCAGTGTTTCTCTTGTTGTAGAGTACAGCAGACCGATGATGATATTTGTTTTTCTGTAGTTCATCTTTGTCCAGTTTGTTACACTGCTGCTGCCCAGCCGGCTGTTTGGCACGCTGATAAGAGCATTGTCAAATGTTCTGATTTTTGTGGAACGGAAGTTCATTTCTTCCACAATACCTTCCATACCGTTTACAGCAATCCAGTCGCCGATGGCAAATGGTTTGTCCAGCAGGATTGTGATACCGCTCATAAAGTTGGATGCAATATCCTGTGCTGCCAGTGCAAAAGTAAGACCGCCAAGACCAAGACCGGTGATAAGGCTTGTTACATCATAGCCGAATTCTTCAATGATTATTACCAGTGTAAACACCATAATCAGTGCTTTTACCAGCTTTGTAAAGAATGATACAATAGTCCGGTTGCCGCCGAATTTTTCCACAAAGCCGTCAAACATATCCGGCATATTCATTACAAAATTCTGCAGGGAAACACTTACCATCAGAATAAGGGCGATTCTCAGCACAACTGTCATAATACCCATAACAGCAACTTTGACTGTGGCGCCCAGTGGCAGTGTGTTTACTGCACAGTAAATACCCACAATTTTAATAAATGCGGCTGTAGGTTTTGCAAAAGACTGTGTAAATGCCTGTACTGTTTTTTCACTTCTGCCTTTCAGTATAAACTTGAAAATACCTGTCAGGATTTTTTCAGCCATACCGGAAACAAGTGCAGCCACAACATAGATTACCAGAGCCATTGCAATCTTGAAAAGTATTACCGGTAAATATGTCATACCAAATACTGTCAAAATTATGTTTTCCATAATATACCTCCATTAAAAAATACAGATAATAATATAACACCAATTCAGAAATTAGTAAAGTAAGCAGAAATGAAATTTGTGTAAAAAAGGTTGCATTTATAAAACAGGTATATTAAAATTAAATCAAATAATACAGTCTGTTTCAGGGCGGGGTGCAACTCCCCACCGGTGGTACAGTCCACGACCGCTTTTGCGCTGAACCGGTGAAATTCCGGTACCGACGGTATAGTCCGGATGAAAGAAACATTGGCTTTGCTGTGCCTTTTTCGCCCTTTTGTTTATGCAAAAGGGCTTTTTTATATCACAGCATCCATAAAATCCCTTTGGCAGACCTTCAATAAGGGAGGTAAAAATGAATAAAACTACTTACAGAACACACAGACTTGTAACAAGCGCCATGCTGGGTGCAGTGGCATCAATACTTATGTTTTTCAATTTCAATGTACCGCTGATGCCATCCTTTATCAAAATGGATTTTTCTGAACTGCCGGCTTTACTGGCGGCCTACAGTTACGGCCCTGTTGCAGGGGTTACGGTATGTCTTGTCAAAAATATTGTAAATCTTATGTCCAGTTCCACAGGCGGAGTAGGGGAACTGTCCAACTTTATGCTGGGCTGTATGTTTGTTGTCCCTGCAGGGTTGGTTTACAAAAAATTCAGAAGCAAAAAAGGCGCATTTGCAGGAGCATTTCTTGGCGCAGTATCTATGGCAGTTTTCAGTGTAATCACCAACTACTATATTGTTTATCCTGTGTACACTGCTTTTATGCCTATGGAAGTTATAATGGGGATGTATCAGGCAATACTTCCTTCAGTAAACAGTCTGTGGCAGGCGCTGATAATATTCAATATGCCTTTTACTTTTATAAAAGGTGTGCTGAATCTTTTAATGTGTATGTTTATCTATAAACCTTTGTCCCCGTTGCTGAAAGGCAGAAAATAAGTTATAATAGGCGAAAAGCGTAGGGGATGGCCTCCCGGACATCCCGTCAAATGGAGCAACTATGGAACTTTGGGATGTATACGATATAAATATGCAGAAAACAGGCAGAACTGCTGAAAGGGGTAAACCTATGTCAGATGATGACTATCATCTTGTCACACATATCTGTGTTTTCAATTCACGGGGGCAGATGCTTATACAGCATCGCCAGCCGTTCAAAAAAGGATTTTCCGGATTGTGGGATGTTTCCGCTGCAGGCAGTGCCCTGGCAGGAGAAACCAGCCGCCGGGCAGCTGAAAGAGAACTGAAAGAAGAAACAGGTATTGATATGCAAATTAATGTCAGGCCGTCTTTTAATATATCTTTTGACCGCGGTTTTGATGATTTTTATCTGCTTGACTGGGATGGTGATATTTCTACCCTTGAACTGCAATATGAAGAAGTGGAAAGTGTAAAATGGGCCACAAAAGCAGAAATCCTGTCAATGATAGACAATGGTACTTTTGTGCCGTACTATAAATCATTGATAAATATGATTTTTGATATGAAAAACTGTTGTATCAGATACGGAGCACATTTCAGGGAGTAAAAGTTTTGATTTATGAATAAAGGAAAAAA
>JAFULT010000163.1 GCA_017483145.1 Oscillospiraceae bacterium
CTATACAAATATTTAAAAGAAATGATTATAATCAAAATTATAACTCTATGAAAATTTACAGTACAAAGATTCTTCAGTCGCGCTGCTCCTTCAGAATGACAATGTTGCGGGAGGCGGAACGCCTCCCCTACGGATGCATCAGAATACCAATTCTGTGTATATGAGATTCTTCACAGGCAAAGCCTGTTCAGAATGACAGGGTAGTAGCCGGGTGGGCAGGCGATTACTCCGCCTGTGGTGTCAGGGATGACAGGCGGGGCGTCGGGGCGCCGCTTTGCCTTGCCCGCGTTCATCCGCGGCGGGCATTCGCACACAGTCGCCACCTTCGGTGTCGGACATGGCGAATCGGCAACGGGACGGGAAACCCGTCCCCTACGTTTTAATCAGAATACAGGTCACAGCATATACACAAACAAAAAGCCACCCGTGGGTGGCTTTTGTCTGTTATTCTATTCTGTTGCCGTTTTCATCATAGTAATCTTCGCTGAAAACTGTGCCGTCTTCAGAATATTCGATAAAGGCTTTTACAGTAATGCCGTCTTCGTAATATTCTGTGCGGCGGGAGCCTGTATAGGCATTTTCATAGGCTGTTCTGGATTTTATCACACCGGACGGATAGTATTCGTACAGATATCTGTAATACTGCTCACCGTCGATATAGCCGATTTCTTCCAGCGGGTTGCCGTCAGCATTTGTCAGTTCGTAAACTGTCGGCAGACCCATTTCGTATCTGGTGCGGGCTGTGGTGCCTGCGGCATCGTCATATACAAATTCTTCGCGGGTGATTTCCACACCTTTATTATCCAGATAATACCAGGACAGACTTCTGCCTGTATTGTCATAAAACTGTTCTGTCAGGTCGTATGTAAGGTTGCCGTTTGCGTCGGTCTCAAGTTCTGTCCTGCTGATTCTGTGCACCAGCACACCCGGTGCCACATATTCTTCAAGAAAAATTCTCACACCGTTATGTATATGTTCTACATAGGACAGACCAAAGGAGGAGTCAATTTTTACGATTGATTCATATGTGCCGCCTTCCATGGTAGGTTCGGTCATATGGAATTCCATCACAGAGCCTTCCACTGTGAAAATCTGCTCGAGACCCACAGTATCACCGTCCAGTGTCATCACCCGGGCGCCGTCACTTGTCACCTGCAGGTCCACACCGACGGAAGCGTAGTCTGTAAGAACATAAAGCTGTGACAGGCTGCCGCCAGGACCTGGATAAATATCGTACCGGCCGCGGTACAGGGCGGTGGATTCTTCCACATTTATCATATGCAGGCTGCCGTCTATAAACTGGCCCGGAGTGTCAGCCTCAAACTCTGTGATGCCGCCGCCAGAGCCGCCTGCAACAGCAGTGGCTGTGGCTGTGATGATTGACAGTGACATAATAATGCCGTAGGCCTTTGAATTAAGGAATTTTTTCAGCATATCCAGCAGGGAGTCTGTGGCTTTGTCCTTTACTGTGCTTTTTACTTTGCCTGTTACTTTTTCTTTCAGATATTCCTGCAGTTCTGTGTCCTGCTGGGACAGTGATTCGCCACATTTGCCGCAGAATTTGTCGGTTGATTTGTTCTCTGCGCCGCAGAGTATGCAATAAACTTTACTGTTTTCCATAATCTGCCTCCTTTAAACTGTGTAAACCACTATACTCTGCAGTTCTGTGCCGTCTGCGGTCATGGCTGTCAGGGTATAGTAGCCGCCGGACCGGGCAGGAATGCTGATGCCTGTGGAAATATCATAGTTGCCTGTGTGACTTGTGGAGTTGGAGGTGGTAAACACTGTTTTTACAAAAGAAGTATCCTTGGGCACATACAGCACAAGATTTACTGTGCCGTAATCTGTGTCCACAAAGTATTCCTGTGTGGTGGTGTTGTAGTAGGCTTTGTATTCATCGCTGTCCACTATTCGCATATCCCTGCCGCCGGAGGACAGCAGCATTGTGAAAACAAAGGGCAGTACAATAAGTGCCAGGCGGACAAAAATGTTGTCTGTAATGAATTTCATTGAAAGGATGTCGCTGATTTTGTCAGCTTTTTCCTTGGCTTTGTCTGCTGTTTCCAGCACTCCCACCAGTGATTTTTTGCGGGCATCTTCCCTTTCCTGTTCTGTGAAAGGATTGCCGCAGTTGTGGCAATAGGCTGCTTTCAGCAGGTTTTCGCTGTTGCATTTCTTGCAGGTCATAATTTTTCTCTCTCCTTTTTACTGCTGTGGCGCAGTGGTTGTCAGCTGATAAGGGGCAAAGGCGTTGTCCCCGGTTTTTACCGCATAAACCGGCACACCCAGCTCCTGCTGTACATACCGCACCACATTGTTTATTCTGTGATAGTCAAGATAAACATTGGGGTTGTCCACCGCGTCCACCAGCGGGCGGGACAGCCCGTATTCCTTCAGAGCCCGGTCCCTGTGGGGGGCGCGGGACAGCCAGCCGCCGTAGGCCACTATGTTGGAATAGAAGCCGTCTGTGCGGGGGTGCATCACATCAAAGCCTGCCGCCACATTTATGGCTTCGGTTGACAGCAGGTATATGTTGTCCTTGTCCCGGCTCATTTGTTCAAAATAATCCTGCTCCAGCCTTGTCCAGTCCGCATACACAGGCACATCCCTGTACAGCTGTGTGTATTCCGGCAGGCTGACAGCCAGCACCGCCGCCAGCGAAAGAGCCGCCGCGGCAATTTTTGCCCTGTGGGGCAGTTCTATATGACTGATGCAGTAAAGGGCAAATACCGACACTGTCCATATCAGCCCCAGTTCCACCCACCGGGTGTAGCGCATTCTGTATGTAAGGTAAACTATAAACAGGCACAGTGTGCTGTAAATGCCCACCATTGCCGCCGCCCCGCCGGTCAGGCGCAGGCAGGCAAGGGAAAGAATTATCACAATAAGGAAGGCTGTGTTGCCGGAATTGCCTGTGACCATATCAGCCAGCTGTTCTGCGCTGTCCTTTGCCAGCTGTGTAAATGAAAATGGCCGTCTGTATTCTGCGGCGCTGTTCACCAGTTCTGTGGTGAATCTTCCCTCATCGTAAAAATCCCAGCTGTTCAGCATTGTATAGTCGATATCGGTAATGCCCATTTCCGCAAAGGGATTTTCCTGTGGCAGGCCGTAGACCGCAAAGTCGCTGTAGGCTGTGCGGGCGGCATTGTAGGCGGCAAAGTCGCCCCACCGGGAGTCTGCCCTGTAGGCGATGACATCCACGGTTTTTGCGCCAAGGACAACGGCAAAAAAAACAATCATTGTGATTACAGCCTTTTTCATTTTTTCCCTGTCCAGAGAGAAGAAACGGAAAAGCAGCAGGCAGGCAGACAGACCGCCCACGGCATAGAAGGCGTCCCAGCGCACCATTGCGCCGAAAAGCGAAAGAATTATGCCCAGGACCGTGGATTTATCCGGCCGGCCAAGGCTGTCTGCAATCAGCAGCAGACCGGCTGCCAGCATTATAAAGGCACATTCTGTGTACTGGAAGCTGTAGAAAATATGCCGGCCAAAGGCCACCAGCAGCCCTGCATAGGCCGCCAGACCGCAGTAAAGCCCCAGCCTTTTCATAAGGATATAGCCTGTGGCCGCTATGCTGATAACCACCAGCACCAGCTGGATTATCACATACCAGTTGGTCTGCGCCATAGCATAAAAAGGGCGCAGCAGGGCGGAAAACAGCACATTTACATAGACCATATGCAGTGTGTCTTTTCCATAGCCCCCGGCGGCAATGTTGGACAGGGTGGCGTCGTCATTGGTCTGATAGCGGATGCCGAAAATCCCCAGCACCATGGCCGCTGCCACCACCGCCAGCAGTACTGCCAGCAGCTTTTTGTATTTATCGTCTGTGGTTTTTATCATAAATAAACCCCGTCAATTTTTTCTCTTGAATTAAATATACCCCATAAAAACCAAACTGTAAAGAAATGGATTGAAAATTCGTAATATCTATCAATTGACTGGAAAAATCATTTATCTTAAAATTAAATTAAGAAATTGCGCAATTTTTTTACAAAGGAGAATCACTATGAGAAAAATTATTCTTGACGTTGACACCGGCACTGATGACGCCATTGCCATAATGTGTGCACTGGCAGCTGAAGAGCTGGACGTTGTTGCCATCTGTTCTGTAAACGGCAACCGCGGCATTACATACACCACAGAAAACACACTGCGCCTGCTGGAATATCTGGGCAGGGAAGAGGTGCCTGTATACCAGGGCGCCACACTGCCGATGGTTTCCACACTGCCTGCATGGAGAAGACCTGAAGTGCCATATGGCGGCAAGGAATTCCGCGAACAGGAAATTCACGGCGACTGGCTGGAACTGCCACCAAGCGTGAACAAAAAGGCAGAAAAGATGGACGCTGTGTCCTACTATCTGAAAACCCTGTCAGAAACAGAAGAAAAACTGACAATCGTGCCTGTAGGCCCGCTGACAAACCTGGCTCTGGCCCTGCGTGTAAAACCGGAAATTGTGGAAAACATTGAAGAAATTGTTATCATGGGTGCTGCATACGCCCACGGCAACAAGACAGCTGCCGCTGAATTCAACTGGTGGTGTGACCCTGAAGCCGCAAAAATTGTTATGGACTGCGGCGCAAAAATCACAATTATCCCGCTGGATGCCACACACAAAGCCTGTGTAAAAGGCAGTGAAGCAGACGAAATCCTGGCAGGCGGCACAAAAGCCTGTATCGCAGCTGCTGATATGATAAAACAGCGTATCCGCGGTTATTCCACATTCCAGCCAATGGGCGACGATATGGCGCCTGTGCACGATGCTCTGGCTGTGCTCTATCTGCTGGACAAGGAAGTGTGCGAAGATGTGCGCCCGATGTATGTTGACGTTGACTTTGGCGGCGGCAACTCTGACGGTATGTCTATCGTTGACGTGGACAAACGCTATTATGACAGAGAACCTAACTGTGAATTTGCATTCAGCGCCAACAGGGAAAAATTTGTGGCCCTGCTGACAAAACTGCTGAAAGCAAGATAAGGCTGATATAAACTGATATAAAAAAAGAAAGACAGGCGGTTGCCTGTCTTTTTTTGTAGTGTTATATGATTGTTGACGGGCGGGGATGAAACCCCGCCCCTACAGGGTGTGTAAAAATTTCACTGCGTAGGGGACGGGTTTCCCGTCCCGTGGTGGATGGCGGAATTCCTCTTTTCTTTGTCCGCCTTCCATTATGGTGGCCATTCGCACCACGTCGGCAATTTTGTAAAATTGCCTCCAATGGCGAAGCGGCAACGGGAGGCGGAACGCCTCCCCTACAATTAAAGCAGAAAGGCCGGATATTGTCATCCCGAAACGAAGTGAGGGATCTTTGCGGCAATAGTTACAGCAAAATTATTGCTTTATACCGGATTACAGTGCAAAGATTCTTCGGGCGTAGCCCTCAGAATGACAGAATGATAGCTGGGTGGATATGCGATTCTTCAGTCGCTTTGCTCCTTCAGAATGACACGCGTAGGGTACGGCGCCTCGACGTCCCGTTTTTCGGACGAGCACAGCAAGCGTAGCACCGGAATGGTTTTGGCGCAGCCAAAAACGCGAGCCGGTCCTGCGAGGTTAACGGTCGCCCCTGCGCCTACAATTCCAGTCTCTTCTCCCCACACACAAAAAAAGACAGGTTTTACACCGGTCTTTTTCTTTTATAATTATTTCCCCAGATAATGATTGAAAACGCCCATGGAAGAATCTCTTTGTACTGCGCGGGATGCGCCGCACAGGTGGGCGTGGGTGGTGATGGCGCCTTCCGGTGCCCGGCTGCGTTTGAACTGGCCTGTGATAAAGCGGCGGCAGAACATTTCTGCCTTTTCACGCAGATAGGATGCACCGAATTCCCCTTCAAACACACAGCTGGCGCGCTGTGCCATTTCGATTGGGGACAGCTTTGCCACAACAAAGCAGTACAGGAAGAAGTCTATCAGCTTGTAAGGTGCCAGAATTTCTTCTGTTTTCTGCAGGATTTCCCCGCCGTGGGGCACCAGTTCCGGGCTTACCGGAATATTGAGAATATCCGTAATAGGCTGTGCAGCAGATTTCATATTGTCCATTTCAATCACATATGGCAGGATTGTGCGGATAACTGTTTTGGACAGACTGCTGTTTACATTGTAGCTGGCCAGATGGTCGCCGCCATAGGTGGCGAAACCAAGGGCTTCTTCACTTAAATCCCCCGTACCTATCATAATGCCGCCGATGGCATTGGCAAGGTTAAGGCCGTGGAGAGTTCTCATACGGGCCTGCACGTTTTCAAAGGTTACGTCCGGGGTCTTGCCGTCGTGACCGATATCCAGCAATGCCTGATGTGCTGATTTTGTAATGTCAATCAGTTCAAATTTCAATCCCAGGCTTTCCACCAGCTGCTGTGCAAGGCTGCGTGTGGTGTTGGATGTGCCGAAGCCCGGCATTGAAATGGCGCGGATGCCGCTGCGGTCAATGCCCATAAGGTCAAAGGCATTTGCTGTAACCAGCAGTGCAAGGGCGCTGTCCAGCCCGCCGCTGACTGCCACCACCGCCTTTTTGCAGTTGATGTTGGCCATACGGGCGGCAAGTGCCACAGACTGCAGGTGGAACAGGTCCAGGCTGTAGGCCTTTTCGTCCAGCTGGCAAGGGATAAGAGGGTTGCTGTTGAAGGCAATGTCAAATTCCAGCTTTGGCAGGTTGTTCATCAGCCTGCTGCCCTGTGTGGCTTTGCCCACTGTAAACAGTTTATTGCAGTTTATATATTCCGGGAGAGTTGTGGTGAAAACTGTGTCCTGTCTGTCCATAAAACAAACTGCCGGCAGATATACATCCGGGTGGGATGTAAAGCCGAAGCCGCCCAGGTTTGCAAATACCGCACTGCCTGTGCCGGTCTGCACAGCCTGCAGCAGGTCTTTCAGCAGCATACGGCTGCCTGCCACCACAGGCGCACTTTCGTTAAGGACAATACAGTCTGCACAGGTGTCTGCCGCCTTTTCACGCAGCTGTGCCGCTGTGGAAAATACAGCAAATTTCACGCCGTCAATCTCAAAACTGTCGGCTGTGTCTGTTTTGCCCCCGTGGCTGACTGTGTTTACAAACTGCCCGTCACGGTACAGGTCTGCAAGGATATACATATCCGGATTGGCCTGTGTAAGGCTGTCCACACTTTCCCCGTAAAGTTTTGCCACATATCGCGCATCAGCCAGAATGCCCAGCTGCACACCTGTAAGGAAGCCCTGTGGGAACACCACCAGCTGTGCACCGCTTTCTCTGGCTTTGTCTATTTCTGCCTGTGCATTGGCAAGGTTGTTTTTGATGTCCAGCGGCTTTGTTTTGCCGGCTGCGGCATAAATTTTCAACATAAAATCACCCCATTGTTAAAAATCATTTGTTTCTGCGTAGATTTTACCACTAAAAAATATTATTTTCAACACAGGACAATAAATTCGTTGAAAACACAGCAAAAAAAATGTATAATATGTAAATATATTTATAATACAGGAGATTTATATGGAAAAGCTTCTCAAACTTATTGAAACAAACCCTACTCTTTCTCCAAGACAGCTGGCTATTATGCTGGACAGGGAAGAAGCACAGGTTAAGGAAATGATAGACGACTGCACTGCAAAGGGCATTATCAAAGGCTACAGAGCCATTATTGACTGGGAAAAAACCGATGTGTCTATGGTAAAGGCACTGATTGAACTGAAGGTTACACCTAAAAAAGGCCGCGGTTTTGACGAAATTGCCATGGCCATTGCGTCAATGGACGAAGTGGAGGCTGTTACACTGATGAGTGGCGGCTATGACCTGCTGGTTGAAATCAAGGCAAAATCCTTCCAGGAAATTGCAATGTTTGTTTTCAAAAGACTGTCCCCGATGGACGACGTAAACGAAACAGCCACACATTTTGTACTGCGCCCATACAAACAGGCCGGCATTATGTTCCACGATGAAGAGGAAGAAGACGGAAGGAGCTTTACTTCTTTATGATAGATTACAGCAAATATCTCAACAAGCGCATAAAGGATATCCCTCTTTCCCCTATTGAAGAAATATCCATTCTTGCCGCACAGGAAAAGGACTGTATTGTGCTGGGTGTCGGTGAGCCGGACTTCCGCACACCGTGGAGAATCCGCGAAGCCGGCATACAGGCGCTGGAAAAAGGCAAAACCTGGTACAGCCCGGGGCTGGGGCTGCAGCCGCTGAAAAAGGCTATCTGCGATTACCAGAAACGCCGTTTCAAGCTGGATTACAAACCGGAAGAAGTAATGGTGACTGTTGGCGGCAGTGAAGGCATTGATATGCTGTTCCGCGTAATGCTGGAAGAAGGGGATGAAGTTATTCTGCCTACACCTTGCTATGTAAGCTATGACCCTATTGCAAAGCTGTGCGGCGCCAAGGTGGTGGAAGTGGAACTGAAGATGGAAGACAATTTCCGTCTGACAGCCGAAGCGCTGAAAAAGGCTATCACACCAAAGAGCAAAATTCTTGTCCTGCCTTTCCCGGGCAACCCTACAGGTGCCATTATGGAAGAGGAGGACCTGCTGGAAATTGCTGACGTAATCAGAGACACAGAAATCTTTGTTATGACAGACGAAATCTATGCAGAACTGACCTATGGCCAGTATCACCACGTTTCCTTTGCATCCATTCCGGGGATGAAGGAAAGAACAATTGTTATCAACGGTTTTTCCAAGGCATATGCAATGACAGGCTGGCGCCTGGGCTATGCACTGGGACCAAAACCTATCATAGATGCCATGGCCACACTGCATCAGGTGGCTGTAATCTGTGCGCCTACCACCAGCCAGTACGCCGCTGTGGTGGCTATGAACGAATGTGACGAGGAAATTGACACAATGCGCCACAGCTATGATATGCGCAGACGTTTCCTTATCAACGAACTGAACAGCATAGGCATACCTTGCTACAATGCGCAGGGTGCGTTCTATGTGTTTGCAGATATCCGCGGCACAGGTATGACCAGCCGTGAATTCTGCATCAATCTGCTGAAACAGAGCAAAGTGGCCGTTATCCCGGGCAATGCCTTTGGCAATGCAGGGGAAGGCTTTATCAGAATATCATACTCCTACTCCCTGGACCATCTGATGGAAGCAACAAAGAGAATAGGGGAGTTTATGGAGAGTCTGAAAGAATAAAATTACAGTAAATGCGTAGGGGACGGCGCCCTCGACGTCCCGACATTGCCACGCTGCGCTTGGCGTTACTTTTGGTGGCAAAAGTAACCAAAACCGCGGGGCAACGTAGTTGTATGAGCGGTTCTGCCGCAGGCAGAAACACGAGCCGGTCATGCGAGTGTAGCGGTGCGATTCCCCCGCACCCCTAAACGCGGAATATGTACCATATTGCCTTACATACAGAAGCGCTACTGCTCACATCCGTTCGCAACGCGCCCGGCTGTTATGTGTATGCCGGCATATTCATATTTAACATAAGGAGAGGCGCTGCGCCCTCTCCATTACACCTCTCCCGCTATTTATACTCATATGACCAAAGTTATTATCAAAAAAACAGACAGCTATGACCACAGCGCCCTTTACGGTTCTGTAAAGGAAATAATGCTGTGGGGCAGGCTGCAGGATGTTATCCATCCGGATACAACCATATTGCTGAAACCGAATATGCTGTCCCGCTCGGCACCGGACAAGGCTGTGACCACCCACCCTGCTGTGGTGGATGCTGTTATCACAGTACTGAAGGAATTCGGCGCACAGGCGGAAAACATTACCATAGGAGATTCTTCCGGGCGGGCCGTCCAACCCGGCAGTGCTGCAGGCAAACTACTCCGGCTGCGGCTACACGCTGATAGCGGACAAACAGGGGGTAAACCTGTGCACCAGACTGGATGAACAGGTGGTAAAGACCGACGGCGTGATGGTAAAGGAATTTAAACTTATCCGCCCGGCAGCAGAGTGTGATGTGATAATCAACCTGGCCAAATTCAAAACCCACGTGATGACAGGTATGTCCGGGGCGGTGAAAAATCTGTTCGGCACAGTGCCGGGGCTGAAAAAGGCAGAATTCCATATGCGTTTCCCGGAAAAGGAACGCTTTTCCAATATGATTGTGGACCTGTGCGAAACAGTGAAACCGACCTTCAATATTGTAGATGCTGTTGTGGGTATGGAAGGGGACGGCCCGGGCAGTGGCACACCACGCAAGCTGGGCTTTCTGCTGGCAGGGGCAGACCCGTATTACACAGATTTAGCTATAAGCCATATGATGGGGTTTGAGCCTGCCAATCTGCCAATTATGAAAGCGGCAATTGACAGGGGACTGGTGCCGCGTCAGCTGCCGGCAGACTGTGTCTGCGGTGATACGGCAATGTTTGGCAGGATAGAAAACTGGGCTATGCCAAAATCATACAAAGTGGATTTTTCAGACAGGGTGCCCCGCCCCATACGCTGGGCCACACCCACTGTGGAAAAAATGCTGGCACCAAGGCCGAAAATAAAAAAGTCAGCCTGTATAGGCTGTGGAAAATGCAGGGACATATGTCCCCAGCAGGTAATTACCATAAAAGAGCGAAAAGCAAGCATCAATATGAAAAACTGTATAAGATGCTTCTGCTGCCACGAAATGTGCCCTGTAAAGGCCATTGATGTGAAACGCAGCATATTCTTCAACATATAGGAGGCACAAATGGATAAGATTACTGTAATTGCTCCGGCAAAGATAAATCTGTCGCTGGATATCACAGGTGTGGACGAAAGAGGCTATCACCTGCTGGATATGATTATGCAGAGTGTGTCTCTGTTTGAAAGAGTGACCGTGACTAAAAAGGACAGGGATATCACCCTGTCTTCCAACGCCCGTTACATACCTACAGACAGCAAAAATGTGGCTGTGAAAGCTGCAATTCTGTTTTTTGAATACACAGGTATAGACGGGGGCTGTCATATCCATATCAGAAAGACTGTGCCTATCAAAGCAGGCATGGCCGGTGGCAGTGCTGACGCCGCCGGCGTTATTGTGGGGCTGGACAAACTGTATAACACCAACCTGACCAGGGAACAGATGTGCGAAATCGGCGCAAAAGCCGGCAGTGACGTGCCGTTTATGATTATGGGCGGCACAAAACGCGTACAGGGTGTGGGGGATATAATTTCTCCCTGTGCCCCTATGCCGAAATGCCATCTGGTAATCTGCATGCCGTCAAAGGGTGTGTCCACACCTGCTGCCTTTGCAAATTATGACGCAATGGGCGAAAAGACAATTGTGGAAACAGACAAGCTGGTGGCCGCAATGGAAGCCGATGATATTTACGGTGTGGCAAAATATATGGCCAACGACCTGGAAAAGGCCGCCGGCAGCGAAGACACACAGCCTATCAAGGAAATGCTGATACAGCAGGGTGCCATAGGCAGCGTGATGACAGGCAGTGGCGCGGCGGTGTTCGGTGTGTTTGACAGCGAAGAAAAAGCCGTAAAGGCACGGGAATATTTCCGCGGCAGGGTGAGAAGCGTGTTTGTGGCAAAGCCTGTGGACTTTGGCGCAACAATTGCAAAAGACCGCGGCGGATACAGGAAAAGATGAACACTCCAAAAAGAAAAAACTTAAGGTTACCGGAATATGACTACAGTCAGAATGGAGTTTATTTTCTGACTGTATGCACAAGGGACAAGCAGAAATTATTATGGTATGACAACACATACCCTGTAGGGGCGAACAGTGTTCGCCCGGCAGATATAATGTTATCGGCATATGGGAAAATTGTTAAGAATGCTATACAAATGATTCAACCCACATATGGTGTTGCCGTTAAACTTGATAACTATGTTATTATGCCAAATCACATCCATATGCTTATTGCTATTGACGATTGCGGGCGAACACTGTTCGCCCCTACGATTTCACGCATTGTCAAACAATTCAAGGGCGTAGTTACAAAACAGATTGGTAAATCTATCTGGCAACGATCATTTTATGACCATATAATCCGCGATGAACAGGATTATGTAGAAAAGTGGAATTATATAGAGAACAATCCTGCCAGATGGCTTGATGATGATTTATATGTAAAATAAAAAGCAAGGAATGAAAATCCCTTGCTTTTTTATTTTAATAATAAAATCTGTACCCTGTTTTATGGTAGTACTGCTGGCCGCGGTGGAGCAGCATATTTGGCAGGTGGGAGAAATTCAGATTGTTCGGTGCAAACTGTGTTTCGATTGCCACGCCTGCATATGGGTGTACAGTTCTGTCCTTTGCCTGCATCTGCGGAACCCAGTTGCCTGTGTAAATCTGTGCGCCGCACTGGTTTGTGAAGATATCCATTTTCAGACTGCCGTCGCCGGCTGTAAGTGTGCCGAACTTGCGGTATTCGCTTACTGCGTTGTCGCAGAAGAAATGATGGTCGATGCCTTTTGCACTTGGCTGGATTTCTGCCAGGGCTTTCACAGCGTCACCCAGCACTTTTTCCTGTCTGAAGTCAAAATGTGTGCCTGCAACAGGGGTTGGGATACCTGTGGCCAGTGTATCGTCATCCACCGGCATATAGAAAGTGGAGTTCAGCTGCAGTCTGTGACCCATAATGTCGCCTGTGCCGTCCAGATTGAAGTATGTGTGGTTTGTCAGGCTGACAGGGCAGGTGGCTGTGGTGGTTGCCAGATATTCTATCATCAGCAGACCGTTTCTGAATGTGTATTTAACGCTTAATGACAGGTTGCCCGGGTAGCCTTCTTCCCCTGCCATACTGAAGGTGGAAAATGTCATATAGTCATCTTCTGCATCTGTAAGGTCGAAGAATTTTTTGTCAAAGCCGTCAATGCCGCCGTGAAGGCTGTGGGGGCCGTTGTTGATGGCAAGGGTGTATTTTTCACCTTCAATCCAGAATTCACCTTTTGCAATTCTGTTTGCCACGCGGCCGCACACAGCACCAAAGTAGGTTCTGTCTGTGTTGTTTTCATACTGTGGCAGGTTGTCAAAACCCAGTACCACGTCTTTTTTCACGCCGTTTTTGTCTGTGATAATCAGACTCTGGATTGTGGCGCCGTAATTGAGAACAGACAGGCTGTTGCCTTTTTCGTCTGTAAGTGTGTATTTAAAGATTTCGTTGCCGTTTTTATCTGTGCCGAAAAATTGTTTATCCATAATAGTCTCCTGTATATTTGTTGATTTAATTTTATCATTATACGGGAGTTTATACAATATTAATTTGTGAATATTGCGGACGGCAACGGGCGGGGGTGGAACCCCGCCCCTACAGAAAGGGGTTCGGGGAAATACTTTTCCCCGAGTATAAATGGCTGTGGCTGCGGGGAGCAAAAATATTTCAAGGGCTTTAGCAGGTTGAAATATTTTTGCGAAAATCGCGAAGAAATTTGTCGAGCGAGTGAGCGAAGCGAATAAGGTTTCAAATTTCCGCGATTTGTAGCAGACTAAAGTTTCCACACACTGTGCAGCGTTGGGGGTATGGGGGTATCGCAAACCCC
>JAFULT010000164.1 GCA_017483145.1 Oscillospiraceae bacterium
GTCAATACTGCCAAAATGGTCAATATCCTTCTGTTTTGAATATTTTTCACGCAGTTTTTCAGACGGTATAATCAGATTTGCCTGGTTTACCCCTGTCAGATTGAAAGTCTTGCCCAAAGATGTGGAAGAAATACCCATAACCGGGTCAATTTCTGCATATGGCACCACCTGTTTGCCCTGTGTGGTTTCTGCAAAAATCTCATCGCTGAACACCACCACGTTGTATCTGCCTGCCATTTCCCGTATCTTCTGCAGGTCTTCAGCTGTAAAGACTTTGCCTGTAGGGTTGTGAGGGTTCACCAGTACAAGCAGTTTGTTCCTTTCAACGGCCATCATTTCTTCAAGATGAGCAAAATCAATGGAATAAACCCCACTGTTTTCAATCAGAGGGTCTGATATAACCCTGCGGCTGTTTCTTGTTATTGCCCTGTCAAATCGGCCGTAGGACGGGTGCTGTATTATTACACCGTCATTTTCGTCAGTAAATGCCCTTATGGCTGTGGACAGCCCAAAGGTTGTGCCCAGAGCTGCCACAATGTGGTCCGGGTTTATATCCCGGTTTCTTGTCAGCTTCATCCAGCTGCATATGGATGCTTTATAATCTTTGTCCGGCAGAGTAAAGCCGTACAGACCGTTTTTTGCAAAATCTGCAATGGCCTGCGTTATAAATTCCGGCAGTGGATAGTCCATTTCCGCGCCGGACAGCATCACACCGCCCCGGGGCATGTCCTGTGCCCAGCTGCCTTTCATATTGCCGTTGCCAATATGGCTGGCCCATTTGTCAAAATCATATTTCATAGCTTTCTCCTGTGTGTTTATATATAAAGTATATAATTTTTTTGTCCTGCGGGCAATACAAACTTGCTACATTCTGCGCTAATTGTTATAATTAAATCAGTATAAAAACAGGAGAAAAGATATGAAACATCCTATAGCAAAAATGTATACCTCAAAAGGTGTGATAACTATTGAACTTTATCCGGAATATGCCCCCAACACTGTAAACAGTTTTATCTGGGCAGCCGGAGAAAAAATGTATAAGGACCGTCTGATAAAACGCGTTGTGCCGGGTTTTGTACTGCAGCCGTCTTACTGCTTTTTTGATGATAAGCGCTGTGACTATATGATTGAGGGGGAATTTGCTTCCAACGGCATCGAAAATCCTGTAAAAATGGAAAAGTGGACAGTTGCAATGGCCGGGGACGGTGATAAGGAAGCCCACGGCTATGAATTCTTTATAACACTTTCAGACGAAGCAGGGGCAAAACTTCAGGGCAAATTTGCAGCCTTCGGCAAAGTTATTGATGGTTTTGAAGAGGTTGAACGCCTTGAAAATGTTCCTGTAAAGCCTGTTTATCCACAGGGTGTGGGTGCTGTAATCAACCAGCCTGTGGAAGATGAATTTATGTTGGATATCCGGGTGGAAACCTTTGGTGTGCAGTATCCCCAGCCGGTTATAAAATACTGGCCGGAATAAACTGCAGAAACAGTCCGTGTTGCGTTTGTTGGTGCAACGCGGATTGTCTTATTTAAGACGAAAAACTCACAGAAAACTAACATTAACTCTGCTATTCTAACACACGTCTAACAGAATAAATGTTATTATGTACAAGTAAAAGAATATCGAAATATCGGTATTCCTGGTTTTTTCGGAGTGTTTTTATGAATAAACTTCGGAAAAGGAGCTATTATGGCAAAGATAAAAAAAGATACCATAGGCAAGCTGATACAGGAAGAAAATTTATTGGTAGGCCCTGTCAGCATAGTGCTGGCAACAGTTGTAGGGTATATATTTGAATATACAGGCATACCGGAAACCAATATTGCCATTGTGTTTCTGCTTGCTGTTGTGGCATCTACAATATTCACACAGAACTATGTTATCAGTATTTTTTATTCTATAGCAGCCACACTGGCGTTCAACTATTTTTTCACTGTGCCGTATATGGCTTTTGAAATTGACAACATCAGCTATATTATCACTTTTGTGATAATGGTTGCGGTTTCACTTATTATCAGTATGCTGACACAGCGTATAAAGAACAACACACGTGAAGCCAACCGGCGTGCAGAAGAAAACAGGGCATTGTATGTTTTTTCAAACCAGCTTTCTGCTGCAACTGACCTTGAAGATATTATGCATATATCCGCATGCAACATCAACCGGGTGGTGGATTCGGATATCACTATGATTTATACGGGCGGTACCGCTCCCAACACCGGTTATAAAGCAATCAAAGTTTCAGCCGGCAAGGCAGAACACAGCCGGGCCGTTTTCCCGGCCGGTGTGAATAACCTGCAGGAACTGATGGATTATTATAAAGACAGCAACTCTGTCAGCCGGTGGCATATTACCGGCAGTGAAGGTCTGCAGGCAGTTGTGCTTTTGCCGGATATACGTGTTGCATGGATGGATGATAACCAGCGCAGGGTAATCAGTGTTATGCTGGACAGTACAGTTATGGCTATAGACCGCTGGCATGCCACAGAAAAGCAGAATCACCTGCTGCAGGAAAACGAAAGAGAACGCTACAGAAGCAGTCTGCTGCGCGCAATTTCACACGACCTGCGCACGCCTCTTTCCGGTATTATGGGCACCAGTGAAATGATTATGGGTATGACAGAAAAATCAGACCACCGTTATGAACTGGCGCAGGAAATACGGGAAGATGCTGACTGGCTGCATTCCCTTATGGAAAATATTCTCAACCTTACCCGCCTTGAGGACAACAGCCACGCGCTGAAAAAACAGCCGGAGGCTATAGAAGAAATTATAGCAGTTACCCTTGACAGATTTGAAAAAAGAAGCCGGGGACATGAACTGACTGTTAATATACCTGACGAACTTATGCTTGTGCCTATGGATGCAAAGCTTATAGTTCAGGTACTTATGAATTTATTGGACAACTCTTTAAAACATACTACACAAGGGCAGGAAATCTCCCTGTCTGTTGAAAAACAGGGAGATTGCGCCTGCTTTACAGTGGCGGACAGAGGTACAGGCATATTACCTGAAGACCTGCCGTATATTTTCCAGATGTATTACACATCATCCAAAGAATCGGCTGATTCAAAGAAAGGCATGGGTCTGGGGCTGGCCATATGCAGTGCCGTTGTAAAAGCCCACGGCGGTAAGATAACAGCTGAAAACAGGCCGGGCGGCGGTGCGAAATTTACTTTCACTTTACCTATGGAGGATTAACTGTGAGCAACTTGAAAGAGACAATCCTTATTGTGGAAGATGATCTTCAGATAAGAAATTTTATAGTATATTCCCTCAAAAACGAAGGATATAATACAAAAATTGCCACTACAGGCACACAGGCAATGAATATTCTTGTTACAGAAACTGTAGATATGGTTATTCTTGACCTAGGTCTGCCAGATATTGACGGACTGGATGTATTGCAGAGACTGAGAGAATGGTCTGAAATCCCTGTAATTATAGTTTCAGCACGCGATCAGGACAAGGAAAAAGCCTTTGCTCTTGATATGGGTGCAGACGACTATCTTACAAAGCCATTTTCATCCACAGAACTGCTGGCCCGCATCCGTGTGGCTATCCGCCATATGAACCGCCGGGAAAATCTGAAAAAGCAGTCTGTAATGCAGGTAAAGGGACTGAAAATTGACCTGGAAAAACGCCTGGTATACCTTGATGACCAGGAAGTGCATATGACACCTATGGAATATACACTGCTTTCACTGCTGATGAAAAACAGAGGCAAGGTTGTGACAACAGCCGCAATAATCAAGGAACTGTGGGGCCCGGGCTATGGCCAGGACACACAGGCACTGCGCACACTTATGGCAGGGCTGCGCCGCAAGGTGGAAAAAACCCCTGCAAAACCACAGTATATTATGACTGAAATCGGTGTGGGCTACAGAATGACAGAAGACTGATAATCTGATATAAAGGAGGCATATATGGAAAATCAGTTGAAATATTCCCTGATTGACTTGAATATGTCTGTCAATCAGATAAGAGGCAGCTGGGTACAGTTGGCAAAAAAATACAATATAAACTATCACGAAATGCTGGTGCTTTACCATGTTTACTACAATGGCAGATGCACACAGAAACAGATATGTGAAGACTATCTGTTGCCAAAGCAGACTGTAAACAATATTGTGACTGCGCTGAAAACAGAAGGCCGCATTGAACTGCAGGCCGCTGTCGGCAACAAAAAGGAAAAAGTGCTTGTTCTCACACCTGCAGGTGAAGATTATATCTCTACTCTGGTTGCTTCAATGAAAAGTGTTGAAGAAATTATGCAGGAAAAAATAGGCGCAGAAAATCTTCAGCTTCTGACAGACCTGCTGGCAGAATATGGAGACATTATAAAAGAAGTTATCGCTGCTGACTGAGCTGCAGACACTCTTAAAATAAGAAAACACTGGCTTGTGCCGGTGTTTTTTCTTGTTTTATGGCAGCTGTGTCTGTTATACTGTAATAAAAGGGGGGCTGATTATGCTTAAAATACCACTTCAGGCAGATAAAGCACTGAAAATGCTGAACGCCGCAGGCTATGAAGCTTATATTGTAGGCGGTATTGTGCGCAACAGCCTTATGGGGCTGGATAGAAGTGACATAGATATTACCACCAGCGCCACTCCGCGGCAGACGGCACAGGTGTTTTCGGATTACCATGTAATAGAGACAGGCCTGTCCCATGGGACGGTAACAGTGCATATTGACCACACTCCGCTGGAAATCACAACATATCGAACAGAATCCACCTATTCAGACAACCGCCATCCGGACAATGTTATATTCACTGCCAGCCTGCAGGAAGACTGTGCCCGCAGGGATTTCACAATGAATTCTGTATGTTATAATCCATCCACAGGACTTGTGGACTACTATGGCGGCCGACAGGATATACAGAATAAAATCATACGCTGTGTGGGGGATGCCAATATCCGCTTTTCTGAAGATGCCCTGCGCATTCTCCGCGCGGTAAGGTTTGCGGCAGTGTTGGGTTTTGAAATTGAAGAAAAAACAAAACAGGCAATTTTTGCAAATGCCCACCTGCTGAAAAATATCTCTGCGGAGCGAATATATGTGGAACTGCAGAAACTGCTGTGCGGCAAAAATGTAAAAAAAATTCTGCTGGAATACACAGAAGTGCTGGCGGTGTTTATGCCGGAAATAATGGCACTGAAAGGCTTTGAACAGCACAATTATCACCATATCTACGATGTGCTGGAGCACACCGCTGTTGCGGTGGAAAACACTCCGCCTGTGCCACAGCTGCGCCTTGCCGCACTGCTGCATGACTTTGGCAAACCGGCCACATTTACAATGGACGAAAATGGTGTGGGCCACTTTTACGGCCACGGCAATGTAAGTGAAGAAATTGCAAAAAAAATTCTCCGCCGCCTTAAGGCTTCCAATGATGACTATCATCTTATCAGCCGTCTGGTAAAATATCACGATACCTTTATTGAACCGAATGAAAAGTCTGTGCGCCGCCGGCTGAACAGGCACGGGGAAGAATTTATCCGTCTGCTGTTACTGCTTAAACGTGCAGACAACGCCGGGCAGAACACACAGGATTTTGACCGCACACAGGAATACAATACTCTTGAACAGCTGATAAATACTGTGGTGGAACAGCAGCAGTGTTTCTCACTAAAGCAGCTGGCAGTCAATGGTTCAGACCTTGTGGCGCTGGGAATACCGCCGTCAAAAGAAATGGGAACAATACTGAACACCCTGCTGGAAAAGGTGATAAACGGGGAAATTCCCAATGAAAAGCCGGCCCTTACAGATGAAATAAACAGGATCAGACAACAAAACAATGTTTTATAAGTATATGTAACATTGTTTTATTATGGTAAAATATTGATGAAATCGGGGTAGAAATACTCCGATTTTGATGTTTTTGCCTCTGTTACAGCTTTGTAAACTGTTTTTTATCCGTTTTGAGCATAAAACAGTCCTTTGTGGTTAATATTATTCATAATCCCACAAAATTATGGATACACAAAGGAGATTTTTATGAAAAAGATATCAGCAGCAATGCTGGCTGCGGCTTTTCTCGCCTTTACAGCCTGTGGCGGAAACACACCGGCAGCAAACGGTAATTTTGATTATAAGGTAGGCACAGCCAGCTATACACATACCAACAATAGCTACGGCTATACAGAAGGCAAAAACGGCCGCGGTGCGGTTTCCACCACATTGGTTGCAGCTGTATTTGACAAAGACGGAAATATTGTGCGCATATCAATTGATGAGGTGGAAAGCAATATCGGCATTGACGGCACAGGCCAGCTGGCGGATTTTACAGCAGGGGAAGTAAAAAGTAAAAAAGAGCTGGGCGACGCATATGGCATGAAGGCGGCCAGTTCCATAGGCAAGGAATGGTACCAGCAGGTAGAGTCACTTGAAAGATGGCTGGAAGGCAAGGATGTCAATGCCATAGTAGGCGGTGCAGCAGCAAAGATGGGTTCTATGCTGGCAGACAATTCTGTTGACCCGTACAACTCCGGCGGTACAGGTCTGCCAAGAACAGGCGGTACGGGAAATTCAGCATCAATGGCAGATAGCGGCGGTATGATGAACGATGTTATTGACGGCGCCAACAGCATTATCAACGATATGACTGATGGCGGCGAAAACTACACAGGCTCAACAGCAACAGACACATCCTGGATGGATGAAGACCTGAAAGCCAGTGTTACAATCGACACAACCTATATCCACAAAACAATTGAAAAAGCATACAGAAATGCAAAATAAAACAAAACCGTATGGCGCTGCCATACGGTTTTTATGCTTATATAATTATTTTACAACGCCTTTGCCTTTCATCCAAACCAGTTTGCCGTTGAGAATTGTTTCAACAAGGTCCAGATTTTCGTCAAGGATAGCAAAGTTTGCTGTGCCGTTTTCAACGATTGTACCTGCAGAGTTTTTCAGACCGTAAACAGCAGCAGGAATTGTTGTCATTGTACGCAGAGTTTCTTCAAATGGGATAACGCCGCGCTGTGTAGCTTTCTTCAGGTCAGCCAGCAGAACTTTGGAAGAGCCCTTGCCCATGCCGATCATATTGCCCAGTTCGTCCCAGATAGGTGCAGAACCGTTGCCGTCAGATGTCATTGTAACTCTGTCCAGTGTGCCGTATTTCTTGTAGATGATTTCCAGACCTTCTACAGAACCGTAGGATTTCTGGCTTGCATCGCCGTCAGAACCTGCTGTGATGTCAATCTGACCGCCGTATTCAAGGAATTTCAGACAGCTGTCAAATACATCGTATTTTCTTGTAACGTGTGTAGGAACAATCAGCGGACGGAATGTGATATCTTCTTCACATGCACGGATAAAGAAATCTGCTGGATCAGGGTAGTTGCCAAGGTGAATGTTGAGAACACCTTTCAGACCAGCCAGACGGGCGCCGTTTCTTGTGTCAGCTGCCAGTCTTGTAAATTCTTCATATCTCATCAGGCTGCCGCGGTGGTCGCAGTGAGCAACTTCACCTGTGCCAAGGCAGTATTCGTTGAAGATGATGTCTTCAGCAACGCTGCCGCGCATTGTTGTGATAGGGAATGTGTAGCTTCCTGTCAGGAAGTAGCAGTCAAAGCCTTCTTCACGCAGTGCCATACATTTTACCAGCACATCTTCAACTCTTCTTGCATAGCCGTCTGTGCCAAGAACGCCAACCAGTGTTGTAACGCCGGCTTCTGCAATTTCTTCAAATGTGATTTCGCTTGTTCTTGTTGTAAAGCCGCCTTCGCCGCCGCCACCTGTGATGTGAACGTGTGTGTCTACAATGCCAGGGATAATGATTTTGCCTGTCACGTCAAATTCCTGACCCTCAAAACCTTCAGGAATTTTCAGACCTTCGCCGATTCTGATAACTCTGTCTTCCCACAGAAGAATATCCTTCACACCCAGGTCTTCCGGTGCATAAACGTGACCGTTTTTGATAAGTTTGAACATATTATTCCTCCTATATTTAAGCCCGTATACGGGGCATTATTTACTGTTTTTGTCCCAGTTGCGGCCGCCTGTCTGCGGTTTGTCACCAAATGGGTTCTGTTTCTTTTTATAACCTGCACCCATAACCGTAGCGCTTTGAACCGATGCACTGCCGTATTTGTCGCGTATCCGGTCAATGGTTGCCTGCAGTTTTTCATTTTTTTCGTGCTTTTCATCGGTTGCCGTGTCAAAAAGTGACATCTGTGCCACGCGCTTTTCTTTTTCCAGGTCGATTGCTGTCACGGTCAGCGCACGGACGGGGATAGCAGGGTCGCGGTTTGCAACAAACAGCTTCAGCGCCCGGCTGTAGATTTCCTTTGTCACATCTGTGGACTCAATTCGCATCTGCCTGCTGAATGTGTGGAAATCCGGATAACGGATAGTCAGCTGCACCCCGTTGGCATACATACAGTGGCGGCGCAGGCGGGTGCCCACGTCTTCCCGCAGGCTCATCAGTGCAGGGCGTATTTCATCAAGGGTGTTAAGGTTGCGGCTGAAGGTATTGCCGCTGCCCACACTTTTTACGTCCTTTTCAGCGTAATAACTGGCCACCGGACTGTCTTCCAGCCCGTTGGCATATCGGTACAGCTCTGTGCCGTGCTTGCCAAAGCGTTCTTCCAGCGTCTGCAGTGGCATTTCTGCCAGCTGACCTATGGTTTTTACACCCATTTCTGCCAGGGCATTCTGTGTGCTTTTGCCTACATAAATCAGATCGCCTACAGGCAGGGGATAAACAATATCCTTGTAATTTTCCCTGCTGATTACCGTGGTGGCGTCCGGTTTTTTATAGTCACTGCCCAGTTTTGCAAATATTTTGTTGAAGCTGACACCTACAGAAATTGTCAGCCCTGTTTCATATTTTATTCTCCGGCGCAGCTCATCTGCCAGCTGCTGTGGAGAATCTGCGAATAATTTATATGTATTGGTCACATCCAGCCAGCTTTCATCTATGCCGAAAGGCTCAACAAGGTCTGTATACTGGGTGTAAATGCCGTTGATTATTTTGCTGTAATGGGAATAAAGGTGATGGTGAGGCGGCAGAACAATCAGGTCCGGGCATTTTTTGCGGGCCTGCCACAGGGTTTCTGCTGTTTTTATGCCATATTTCTTGGCGGCTTCGTTTTTTGCCAGTACTATACCATGGCGTGTTTCACTGTCACCGCCTACCGCCACAGGCTTGTCCCACAATTCCGGGTGGCTCAGCAATTCTACCGATGCAAAAAAGCCGTTGCAGTCACAATGTAAAATATATCTTTCTTTCATACTACCTCTCACCTGCATACACAATAATTATATCATATATATTGTAAAATTTTAATTATTAATTGTTATAAATATGATGCAATGATTTTGTAGGATAACATAAGAATACAGAACAATACTGCCCTGTGCAAAGAACCGGGTATATAACTGCAGATTGTTATATCAGTTTTTTGAATTTTCATATCGACTAATATGAAAAAAGCTGATACAATATTCTTATCAACTTTCGGAGGATTATTATGGAAAAAAGCAAAGTATATTTTTCTGATATGCGCGCCCTGCCGGGCACTAATCTGCAGGAAAAGCTGGAAAAGCTTATAAGAGCTGCAGGCATTGGCAATATAGATTTCAGCGGCAAGTTTACAGCAATCAAAATTCACTTCGGTGAACCGGGCAATCTGGCATTTCTGCGTCCTAACTGGGCGAAAACAGTGGCAGACACCATTAAAAGCCTGGGCGGCAAACCATTTCTGACAGACTGCAACACCCTGTATGTGGGCAGAAGAAAAAATGCACTGGAACATCTGGAAGCAGCATATGAAAATGGCTACAGCCCTTTTTCTACCGGCTGCCACATTATAATAGCTGACGGTCTGAAAGGCACAGACGAAACAATTGTGCCAATCAACGGCGAATATGTTCAGGAGGCCAAAATCGGTACAGCCATTATGGATGCAGATATTTTTATCTCTCTCAACCATTTCAAAGGCCACGAAGCTACAGGCTTTGGCGGCGCTATCAAAAACATAGGTATGGGCTGCGGCAGCCGTGCTGGCAAGATGGAACAGCATTACAGCGGCAAACCACTGGTGGACAAAGAACTGTGCCGCGGCTGTAAAATTTGCACCAGAAACTGTGCACACGATGCCATCAGCTTTGATGAAAACAGAAAAGCATCCATTGACCATGGAAAATGTGTAGGTTGCGGCAGATGTATCGGTGCCTGTCCGTTTGACGCCATAGGCCCAAGCGATGACAGTGCAGAAGACCATCTGAACAGAAAAATGGCAGAGTACGCTCTGGCAGTTGTAAAAGACAGACCACATTTCCACATCAGTCTGGTTATCGATGTGTCACCATACTGTGACTGCCACGCTGAAAACGATGTGGCTATCATCCCTGATGTAGGTATGTTTGCATCCTTTGACCCTGTTGCCCTGGACCAGGCCTGTGCAGACGCCTGCAACAGACAGGACGCCATGATTGGTTCTATGCTGGATGAAAAAATCAAAGAATGCGGCTGCGGCCACAGCCACGACCATTTCCACACTGTAAGCCCTAACACAAACTGGAAAGTTTGTCTGGAACACGCAGAAAAAATCGGTCTTGGACAGAGAGAATACGAACTGATTGAAGTAAAATAACAGACAGCAATAAAAAGCAAAATGTCATTCTGTGGGTAAAGTACAGAATGGCATTTTGTGGTGTCAGCGGCAATGCGATGTATCATTTACATAAAAATATTGTATAAGCAGTCGTTTTGCGCATTTAAATCTGTGAAAAAATAAAAATTCTTATTGCAAACCATATATTTTTTATAGTATAATTTAAAAGTTCGAGATTATAAATGCGAATCAATCGCATCGAAAAGTATCAATGGAGGAAAAACAATGATTATCGCAAAACTTCTTGTAGTATTTGTTCTGGTTATGCTTCTTGTTTCCAAGAAACAGCCAATTTACGTTGCAGTAACAGTTGGCGCTGCAGCAACATGGCTTCTGTACGGCATCGGCATTACAGACGGTCTGAAATATATCGTAAAAGCATGTACATCCTGGTCTACACTCCAGCTTATCGTGGTTATGTACATCATCACATTCCTGCAGAAAATGATGGGCCAGCGCGGCGCTATCGACAGAGCACAGAAAGGTCTGTCCTCTCTGTTCAACAACCGCTGGGTAAACTGTGCAGCAGCTCCAATCTTTATCGGTATGCTGCCAACACCTAACGCTGCTTTCATCGCAGGTGACATTGTAAAAGCATCCGCTTCCGAATATCTGGAACACGACGAAATGGCTGTTACAACAACATACTTCCGTCACGTTTCCGAATCCTTTATGCCTACATACGGCGCTATCATCCTGGGTATCAGCCTTGCCGGCATCACAGCAGGCGAATTCGTAGTTGGCATGCTGCCAATCGTTGCATGCATCATCGCTTCCGGCTGCTTCTGGTTCCTGCGCGGCAAAGTGCCAATGGCAACAGGTGAAGCTGCTTCCACAAACAAAGGCAAAGACGTAAAAGAAATCTTTATCGGTCTGTGGCCAATCCTTGCAATCATCCTGATGGTTGTTGTGGCCAAAATGCCTATCTACACAGCAGCTGCAATCATCCTGGTTGTATACTTCTTTGTTCACAAATTCTCTGTTGAAGAAGTTAAACCAAACTTTATGGCTTCATTCCAGTTCAAACTGTATCTGAACACATTTGCAGTTATGACACTGAAAGAATTCCTGACAGCTTCCGGCGCTATCAATGCCCTGCCAGACTTCTTTGCAAAACTGCCAATCCCAACATTTATGGTATTTATGCTGATCTTCTTCTTCGGCTCTATCGTTTCCGGTTCCCAGACAATCATCGGTCTGTGCATGCCTGTAGCTATGGCTTCTGTACCAAACGCAGGTCTGCCACTGGTTTGTCTGCTGATGGGTACTACATATGCAGCTATGCAGATGTCTCCAACACACATCTGTCTTACACTGACAGCAGAATATTTTGACATCTCCCTTGGTGACCTTATCAAGAAAACTCTGCCAGCAGTAGCTACAACAGTTGTATTCTCTGTTCTGTACTACCTGGCATGGACAATGATGTTCGCTTAATCATAAATCATATAAAAGAGGGGAGAAATCCTCTCTTTTTGTATTATGTCATAAATTTACAAATTAACTGTTGACAAAACATTGTCAAAGTGATATAAGTAATGTATCACTTAATTGTGATACAGATAGAGGCGCGGTAGCGATGAGTAAACTGCAGAGGGGGCACCCGCAGAAGCAGTCAAAAGGCAAAACCGCCGAAATCAGTACAAAGGCATTTGTGCTGTGTTGGTGCAACGGAGAACACCGTGTGCACTCCTGTTGAAAAACAGAGGGGCTATCAGAAACTTATAAACATTTGCGTTTTAAAGGTTCTGCATAGCTGCAGGACCTTTCTTTTTTGGAAAATTCTGCGCTAAACAAACTTATTTATCTTTATGCGGAGGAAAATTTTATGAACACTATTTATTTCAACGGTAACATTTATGTAGAAAGAGACAGATTTGTAGAAGCTATGCTGGTTTCTGACGGTCTGGTACAGAAAATAGGCACACTGGAAGAAGTTACAGAAGGTCTGTGCCCAAAATGCGAAAGAGAAATGATTGACCTGGAAGGCAGAACAGTTGTTCCTGGTTTCAACGATTCACACTGTCACGCACTGAACACAGGTAATGCACTGGCTTGCGTAATTCTGCACGGTACAACATCACTGGCAGAAATCATCGAAAAAGGCCGTGATTTCCTTGCAAAAAACCCACTGTCTGAAGGCGGTGTACTGGTAGGCCGCGGCTGGAACCAGGACTACTTCACAGATGAACACCGTCTGCCAACAAGATATGACCTGGACAAAATCACAACAGAATATCCTGTTGTTTACACACGTGCATGTGGTCATATGCTGGTATGTAACTCCAAAGCACTGGAAGTTGCAGGCATCACAAGAGATTCCCAGCCTCTGCCAGGCGGCGAACTGTACAGATTTGAAGACGGCGAACCAAACGGCCTGTTCTCTGAAAATGCATCAAGAGTTATCCAGAACATCATTCCTGTTGATACAGCAGAATCCCTGTCTGAAAAACTGAACATTGCTATGGAATACGCAGCAAGCCTGGGTATCACAACAGTTCAGACAAACGATATCGGCCGTGAAAACTGGAGACTCACAAACGAAGCATTTGAACTTACATTTGCAAACAACCCTAATGCTATCCGTGTTTACAGCCAGAATACATTTGCTGATCCTGTAACATATCAGAGCTTCCTTGA
>JAFULT010000165.1 GCA_017483145.1 Oscillospiraceae bacterium
CAGCATTCCACACACTGTGCAGCGTTAGGGGTGACGGAGCTGACCGCCGCCGGTGGCGGATAAAGGGACGCGGAGGAAGGGAAAACAACGAGCGGACAAGAGGGGCTTCAGCCCGTCGCCGTACGCGACGATTGTTTGTCAGGGCCGTAAGGCGGGGGAATCGCAACCCCCGCGGTTTTGGTTACTTTTGCCACCAAAAGTAACGCCAGCGCAGCGTTTAAAAGTCGGGATGTGCAGGCTATTATCCCCTGTGCAAATAGTGTGAGTGACAGCTTTCTCCCAACGGGCGAATCGTGATTCGCCCCTACACGTTTATTGCACCTGCGGTGCAATAAACTATAATTTACTTCAATATCTTAATAAAGCGGAGTGTCAGTACGGCACTCCGCTTTGATTTATCCGATTAATATGCTCTTTTCAACAGGTCGTTTTCCGGGATATCAACCTTTACGATATCGCCGCCGATGGCACGGATTTTTCTGACAATGTCAACATATCCGCGTTCAACATGCTGGATTTCTGTCAGTTCACTCTGACCTTCTGCACACAGGGCAGCAATGATAAGGGCTGCGCCGGCACGCAGGTCTGTAGCTTTTACAGGTGCAGGACGCAGTCTGTCCACACCTTCAAAAACTGCCACACGGCCTTCAACCTTGATATTTGCGCCCATTTTGTTCAGTTCGTCACAGTATTTGAAACGGCTGTCCCAGATGCTTTCTGTGATGATTGATGTACCCTTTGCAAGGCAAAGCAGTACGCCGAACACAGACTGCAGGTCTGTAGGGAAACCCGGATGAGGCATTGTCTTGATGTTTGTGTTGCCGTATTCAGCGGCACCGATTACATGAACAGCTTCATCATATTCTTCAACTGTGGCACCTACTGCACGCAGTTTGCTTGTGATGGATTCCAGATGTTCAGGAATAACATTCTTTACAAGAAGGTCGCCTCTTGTGGCTGCTGCTGCAACCATAAATGTACCTGCTTCAATCTGGTCCGGCACAACTGTGTATGTTGCACCGTGCATTTTTTCCACACCGCGGATTTTGATAACATCAGTACCGGCGCCACGGATGTCTGCACCCATTGTGTTGAGAAAGTTTGCCACATCAACAATGTGTGGTTCTTTTGCCACGTTTTCCAGAATTGTGGTGCCTTTTGCCATTGCTGCTGCCAGCATTGCATTGATTGTGGCACCTACTGAAATTGTGTCAAAGAACACGTGTGCACCATGCAGGTCGTCTGTGGACACATTGATCATTGCATAGTCCAGGTCATATTCTGCACCGTAAGCCATAAATGCTTTCAGATGCTGGTCGATTGGGCGGGCACCCAGGTCACAGTCGCCCGGCATTGGCACGCTGGCTTTGCCGAAACGGGACAGAAGACTGCCGATAAAGTAGTATGATGCGCGGAATTTAACGCCCAGTTCCATAGGCACTGTGGTGGTGTCCAGTGTGGATGTATCTATTTCAAGAATGGATGGGCTGATTCTTTTAACCTTTGCACCCATTTCCTTGAGAATTTCTATTTCCTTGCGGATATCGCTGATGTCCGGAACATTTTCCAGAACACATACATCAGCTGCCAGCACTGTGGCAGGAAGAAGCGCAACAGCAGAGTTTTTGGCACCGCTGATGATTACTTCACCTTTTAATGGCTTACCGCCGTTGATAACATATTTTTCCAAATTTATTCTCCTTTGGAATACGATTTATATAAAGTAACTTATCCTTCTGAATTTACCATATTATTTTACTCATAAACGCCCTGAGTAAACATTGATAATACAAGGAATATTATGTGTTTTTGTTACATTTTTATTATATTCGCAGTTTTATCCGCCTGTTAATGCCAGGCGGATAATATATGCATTTTAAATTTTAGAACCAGCCGTATGGGTCATAACGGTAGTTGCCGTTTTTAACTTCAAAGTGAAGATGCGGACCGGTTGAGTTGCCTGTAGAGCCTACATAAGCGATAATCTGGCCTTTCTGTACCTGCTGACCAACTGAAACATTCAGTCTGGAACAGTGAGCATACAGGGTCTGATAACCGCCGTGTTCAACTATACAGTATATACCATAACCTACGTTTGTGTAAAGTGCTCTTGTAACAACACCGCTGTCTGCAGCATAGATATATGTGCCGATAGGCGCTGCAATGTCAACACCGTTGTGGGCAGGATACTGGCCTGCAAAACCACGGGATACACGGCCTGCAGCTGTTGGCCAGATAAGCTTGCCGCTGCCGCCCTGGATAACTGTGCCGTTCCATACAGTACCCTGCTGGGTAATCTGCTGTACAGGCTCTTTCAGCACTGTGGACTGTACCACTGTTTCGCTCTGGAGCATACCGTCTACATAAACGGATTCCACCAGTTCTTCCTTCAGACCTTTTTCGCCCTTCTGGCTTATCTTTGTAGTGCCAAGGATCATAGAGTTGTTCTTTTCAATTTTGTTTGTAAACGGAATTTCCACCTGTCGGGTAGTTCTTTCCACATATTTAACCTGCAGGAACGGTACTGATGCACCTACCTGCACAACATCACCTACAAAAAGAGATTGGAAGCTGTCCACGCCGTTGAGAGCCAGCAATGTGGAATATGTAATGCCGTTTTTCTGTGCAATGCCCCAAGGGTTGTCACCGGAGGCAACTGTGTAGTATTTTGCACCGCTTACTTCGCTTACCACCAGGTCAGCCAGCTCCTGGTCCGGCACAACTGTGTCTGCGAAGAAGATGCCGTCCAGAACGCTTACATTTTCCACAAAGGAAACTGTTCTGTTTTCATCACCGTTTTCATAAGGGGCTTTAAGTGAAGCAAGGGCTGCTTTCAGCTTTGCAGGGTCTTTTACAGCGCCGATAAATTCGCCGTCCACATAAAGACCTGTGGCTTCTATAATATTTTCGTCAGAGGCGGCAAGGATGTTGTTTGCCAGCTGTCTTTCGTCAACTGTTTCCTTTCTGCCAAGGCTTACCATTTTGATTTTTGAATCCAGGCTCCAGCTCTGGTCGTCTGTGCTTACCAGTTTGTTTGTAATGATCTGGTCAGCATTTTCCAGCACTGTGTAATTGGAGATTGTGCCTATGGCTTCATCCCCCAGCATTACCTGGATTGCATATTCCCTTGACAGGGTAAATGAAACAATTATTGTAAATACCAAAGCCGCTGCAACAGGTGCTGCATAGCTGTAAAGAACTTTTGCCAGTTCCTTGTGTTTTGCCACACCTTCTTTTACATATTTTCTCAGTTCTTTGCCGGCTTTGCGGCTTTTGTCTGTTTTGGATTCTCTGATAATTGTATTGATGCCTGTAAAGGCTCTGCCCACTCTTTCCAGCGGTTCACCCAGGTCATCGAGAATTGTGTCCGCCAGCTTGTCCATAAATTCGGCAGCTGTTTTAAATGCGGCAACTGTAAATTTTATTATTCTGTCAAAAACCTTTGAAACTTTTTCCCAAACCTTGCCGCATACTTTTTCAATATCGCAGCCGGTTTTGTAGAAAACCATTCCAAGAAAGTTTTTGATGCCATCTATTGTAACCTTTTCAGGATTGTATCTTTTGAAAATTGTTTTAAGTACAGATTCGTTTTTGCGTGGTCCATTATGCTTTGCAGTTTTGTTTTTGCTCATTAATGGCATGCATTCCTCTCCTTTACCTTCAGATTTTGGACAAAACGCATATGTCCAATATTAAATTATATATGTTTTTCGCCTGTATTTCAAGGAAAAATCCATATTTTTACCATTTTGTAGTCTAATATACACATTTAATATAATAAATACATATTTTATATTATTAATTTATACTTTTGTTTCTGGCTGATGTATTTTTGTCGCCAGGCCTGCCATATCCTGTGGCAATGGAGAACAAACAGTTACTGTTTTTCCACTGGCCGGTGAAACAAATGTAAGCCGGCTGCAGTGCAGGGCGTGGCGCTGTATATGCTGCAGGCTGCCGCCGTACAAATCATCACCTGCAAGGGGATGACCGATGTGTGAAAAGTGGACGCGTATCTGATGTGTGCGGCCTGTGTGCAGTTTTATATCTGTAAGTGTGAAGCTGCTGTCTTTTTTCCTTACCCAGTATTCTGTGACCGCCTGCTGGCCGTCATCGCGGACACAGCGGGTGATAATAGACTCCTGCTGTCTGGCAATAGGCCGGTTGATTATATCATAATCCTTTTCAAAGCGCCCCTGGGCAATGGCGGTATAGGTTTTGTCCACCTTGCCTTTCAGCTGCTGGGCTGTGTGGGCATCCAGCGCAATAAGCACCAGACCGGAGGTGTTTCTGTCCAGGCGGTTTATGACACGGCAGATTCTGTTCTCTCCCCTTGCCTGCCAGTAACCCATAAAATAGTTGGCTACAGTGTCTGTAGGATGGTTGAATGACGGATGACAGGGCATATCGTATGGTTTGTCAACCACCATACAGCATTCATCTTCATATATAATATCAAGATGCCCCTGCTGTGCTATAACTGTGGTGTCCATATCCTCATCACTGGTGTTTATCTCCACTTTATCACCACCGGACAGCATATAGTCCGCATTGCGTTTTTCCCCGTTTACCATAATTCCATCCGGCAGGAATTTGATTTTTCTTATAAGTGCGGCGCTGACGCCTTTGCTGCGCAGAAAGATATTCAGACGCATATTGTGTTCGTTTTCAGATACATTGAATTTATAGTTCATACTGCCTGCTCCTTTCCGCATTAAATTTTATTATATCATAAAAATGCCATTGTTGACAATTTCATAAATTTTTAATTGGATTTTTGCAATTTTCACACAATATTGATGTTGAATTAATTGCAAAGATGTGGTAAACTATTAAATCGCAAACCATAAGGAGAGAAAATATGTATTGTACCAATTGTGGTGTCCATCTGGACAATGATGTTGTTTTCTGCACAAACTGCGGCCATAAGGTGCCACAGCAGCAGACACAAAACAGCAGTAATGTTTTTGACGATATTGCAGGCGGCTATCACAACGTGATGACAAAGCCAAAAAGCAAGCTGATTGCCGGATTGCTGGCAATAGTGCTGGGCAGTATGGGTATACACGATTTTTATCTGGGTTACACCAGAAAAGGCGTGACACATCTGCTGATGTGGGTTTTCTTTCTTGGCTGGTTCAGCGAACTGTGGGCATTGGTGGAAGCACTGTTTATCTTTACGGGTAAAACAAGTGAAGATGCCAACGGCATTCCGCTGACAGACGGTTTCTGAAAATGAATATTACGAGTAAAACATACGGTGGCGGGGGTATTTTATACCCGTGAGGAAAGTCCGTGCTGCCCAGGGCCAGGATAGCTGATAACGTCAGCCGAGGGCGACCTTAGAGATAGTGCAACAGAAATATACCGCCGGAAACCGCAAGGTTTACGGTAAGGGTGGAAAGGTGAGGTAAGAGCTCACCAGCGGTATGGTGACATACCGGCTATGTAAACCTTATCCGCAGCAACTCCCGACAGCAGAGCATATGGGGTCCTGCAGCTCTCAGGAGGAGGCTTGAACTTTATGGCAACATAAAGTCTAGATAGATCATCGTTTAATACAGAACACGGCTTACGGTTTACTCGTAACAATAAAGACGGGGTGTCCTCCCCGTCTTTTTATTTTGGTTGTAGAATATGTTTTTTATATAAAACGATATTCAACAGAACAGGCACAGTTTTTCCTGTGCCTGTTTTTTTATTTTATTCTGTTTTCAAATGCTGTGAAAAGGGCGGCTGCCATTTCCTGCATTGCCTTTTCTTCTGTTTTGATAACCTGTCTGTCATAGGTTGCAATGCCGTTGGTTTCGTCTTCCACATCGCTTACCTGTGTAAGCACAGCCGCATTAAGACCCTTTGCAATACACGGCACAATGTCGTTATAGTACATATCGCACAGACCTTTTGTAAGTTCCCGTGCAGATTTGAATTTTTTGTAGCCGTATTCTTCATCAAGATTAAAGGAATGTCCGTTCACCTTGTAGGAGAAGCCGCCGAATTCTGACAGCACCAGCGGTCTGTCCGGTCTTGCTTTCAGCTTTATGCGTCTGAAATAGATATGGTGGCTGTCCACATCGCTGTCCTTTTCAATAAACCAGCCGGAGGTGGCATCCCACACGCGGGACGGGTCATAGGATTTCATTTCGGCATAGATTCTGTCTGCATCATACTGCCCCCAGCCTTCGTTGAATATGGTGTAATAAACCACAGACGGATGATTGTACAACAAGTCAGTAAGTATGCGGCATTCCCTTTCAAAAAACTCTTTTCGTCTTGCAGAAGGTTTATGCGTCACACCTTTTTTCATACCGATTGTTGGCAGTACAGTATCGATAATATAATTGTACTTGCCGGCATTCATCATATCCTGGAAAACCAGCATACCGTATTTGTCACAATAATAGTAAAACAGGTCCGGTTCAATTTTTATATGTTTGCGCAGGGTATTGAAACCCAGCTTTTTCATTTCCAGTATATCCCACACATACCCCTGTGGTGTGGCAGGTGTGTAAATGCCGTCAGAGAAATAGCCCTGGTCCAGCAGACCGTGGAAGAAATACGGTTTGCCGTTGAGACAGATATAGCTCTGGCCATTTACTTTGTCAATTGTAACTGTGCGCAGGGCAAAGTAAGACTGCACCCTGTCCTTGCCGCTGATAAGTTCAAAATTATAAAGATATGGGTTTTCCGGTGACCAGTGCTGTGGGTTTTCGATTTCAATCACAGCTTTGTCCCCTGTGAAAATATGACTGATATAGCCCTTTTCCGTGTTGATGATAACAGTTTTTTCAGCTCCGCCGCCTGTCACTTCAATGGTGATGTCTGTAAGGGATGGAGTAAGACGGATGTTTTCAATATAATTTTCCGGCACGCTTTCCAGCCATACAGGCTGCCATATGCCGCTGACAGGGGTATACCACATACCGCCGCGGTCCTTGCGCTGCTTGCCGTATGCAAGATCAATATCAAGGGTATCCTCCACTTCAACCGTGATGATATTTTCTCCTGTTTTTACAACAGAACTTATATCAAGGGTAAAAGGCAGGTAGCCCCCTGTGTGTTCCCCCACAAA
>JAFULT010000166.1 GCA_017483145.1 Oscillospiraceae bacterium
ATGTCAACATAATTCCCCCTACAGCAGAATGCTGTACCACAGACCACCCCATATCACTGCACTGATTATGCCCACAATTACATCAGATGGATAATGGACGCCGCCGATTGCCCTGATTGCTGCCAGCATAAAGCTGGGCACCATAAGAAATGCACCCAGTACAGGCGAGATAATAAAGCCTGTAACTGCAATTATTGTCATACTGAAAACATGGCGGCTTGGCATACTTTTGCCCTGTTTGTCCTTGTGGATAAGGGGTTTTATGTCCAGCACCTGGTAAGGACGCGGACGGTCGATTTTTCTTCTGATAACTGTCAGAAGGCAAAAACCCACGGCTGGCACAGCTATGGCATGGATAAGTGTATGTATCTGTGTATAATAAAGATATACCAGCATCAGCGGATATGCCGCATAGCCTATGGATGTGATAAGTATATTGGCTGTTTTCAGTGCTTTTGTTCTGCCGGGTGTGCGGAAAGGTGCGCTGATTTTTTCATATTGTTTTGCAGTCATATATAAATCCTTGAAATAAAATTCTTATTATATTTTAAAATATGCACACTGGGATGTCAAATCAAAACCATACAACAACTGATTTGTGTTACAATATTCTTTCAGTAAAGCTATTACACTGCAAATGTTTACAGTGCAAAGATTCCTCCGCTACGCGTTCGGAATGACATTTTAATAAATTGCAACAGATAAAAACAGGTGCCCTTACGGACACCTGTTATGTATTATCAATTATTCACCGTCGCGCTGTTTCAGATATTCTGCAACACCTGTCTGGTAAAGATTTTCGCCATAGCAGTCAATAACAACTGTCAGCGGCATATCTTTAACTTCCAGTCTGCGCAGGGCTTCTGCACCCAGGTCTTCATATGCAACAATTTCTGATTTTACCACACTCTGGCTCAGCAGTGCACCTGCACCGCCGATGGCACCAAAATATACTGCGCCATATTCTTTCATAGCGTTGATAACATCGTCATTGCGCTTGCCTTTGCCAATCATACCTGTAAGACCGCATTCCTTGATAAGGTATGGGGAATATGCGTCCATACGGTAGCTGGTTGTAGGACCGCAGGAACCAAGAGCCTGGCCCGGTTTTGCAGGTGTAGGACCTACAAAGTATATTGTGGCATCCTTCAGGTCTGCAGGCAGCTGTTCCCCTCTTTTATGTGCTTCTACAAGTCTTTTGTGGCCTGCGTCACGGCTGGTGTAAATAACACCGGAAAGCAGGACTTCGTCACCGGAGTGCAGGTCTTTCAGTTTTTCCTGAGTCAATGGGGTTGTAATATATTTTTTCATAACTATATCTCCTTTGACTTATGTCTTGTAACGTGGCAGTTGATGTTTACAGCACATGGCATACCTGCAATATGTGTAGGCATGGCAAGGATGTTTACACCAAGGGCAGTTGTTCTGCCGCCAAAACCCTGTGGGCCGATGCCCAGAGCATTGATTTCAGCCAGCAGTTCTTCTTCCATCTGTGCATAGAATGGGTCAGGGTTAACTTCGTCCACATTTTTCAGCAGGGCTTTTTTGGCCATAAGTGCTGCTTTGTCAAATGTGCCGCCGATACCTACGCCAACAACGATTGGCGGGCATGGGTTTGGACCTGCGTTGCGCACTGTGTCCACAACAAATTTCTTTACGCCTTCAACGCCGTCTGCAGGAACCAGCATTTTGATAGCTGACATATTTTCACTGCCGAAGCCTTTTGGTGCAACTGTGATTTTAAGGCCGTCCCCTTTTACGATTTCATAGTAAATCATAGCAGGTGTGTTGTCCCCTGTATTTACACGGCGCAGTGGGTCTGCAACACAGCTTTTGCGCAGATAACCGTCTGCATAGCCCTGGCGCACGCCTTCGTTGATTGCGTCTTCCAGGCAGCCGTCAACATAAACTTCCTGGCCGATTTCGATAAATACGCAGGCCAGACCTGTATCCTGACAGATGGCAATCTGGTTTTTGTTTGCCAGCTTGTAGTTGTCAATCAGCAGATTGAGAGTGTTTTTTGCAGGCAGATAGTCTTCAACCTCGATAGCCATATCTATAGCCTTGCAAACGTCCTGTGGCAGGTTGATATTTGCATCGATGCAAAGCTCTCTTACCACTTTTGTGATTTCGTCCCGATGAACTATTCTCATAGTAAAACATCCTTTCTGTTTAAATAAATAAAATTTGAACGATTACTTACATATATTAAGCTTTGATTTTATTGTAATATTAGTAAAACAGGTTGTCAATAAATTTCACTTTTATTAGACATTTACATAAAAAAGGTGTATAATATATATGCAACTTTATGAATAGGTTGCTGTGATATGAATTACAAATTTCAGATATAAGAGGTATTACTATGCAGAACAACAGTATTCTTGTAACATTGATAAACGCTGTTATGAGTAAAAAACCGGAAGGAGAACCTGTTATCATTGCTATAGACGGTCCAAGCGGCTCCGGCAAGACACAGTTTGCAAAAAATATCAGAAAGAATTTTGACTGTGTGGTTTTCCATATGGATGATTTCTTCCTGCCTGCAGAAAAGAAAACAGAAGAAAGACTGGCTACACCGGGCGGCAACATTGACTGGGAAAGATTCAAGGAACAGGTGCTGGACAAAATCGGCAGCGATGAAGAATTTGTCTATGACATCTATCACTGCGGTACAGGCCATATCTCACAGTCCAAACCTGTGAGAAAGAAAAGACTGTATATTGTAGAAGGCGTATATGCACATCATCCTGAACTGGTTGACGCATATGACTACAAAATCTTCTTTGATGTTGCAAGACCAAAACAGCTGGACAGAATCAGAAAACGCTCCAGCGAAAAAACACTGAAACGCTTTGTGGATGAATGGATTCCACTGGAAGATATGTATTTCAAAGAATTCAATCTGAGAAGAGAAGCAGATTTCTGTTTTGACTCCACAAGAGCATTTTAATTCATACCAGAAAAGCCGGGGTTATTCCCCGGCTTTATTTTTTATCAAATGTGACAGATCTCTTATTTTTATCGGCATAAAAATGTTGTATAATTATATCATCAAATGATTTATGGTGTAGAAATGAAGAAAAAATATCTTATAATATTATTTACAATGACAATGATGGTTTTTGCCGGATATATGATAAACCATCCCCATTTTGACACATATGAACAGCGGCACAGAGCCGGTTTTGACAATATGGCCCGTAAAGACTACAGTCTGGCACAATGGTGCTTTGAACAGTGTGTAAAAAAAGAGCCCGACAGGCTGGATGGCTATACCTGCCTTATATGGTTTTATAGCAGTATCGGAGAAAGTGAAAAAAGCCGCGAAATGCTGCAGCTGACAAAGGACGCAGGTTTTGCTCCACAGTTGATTGACCAGGTGGACACAGCCTACAGAAAGCTGGGCAAATACAACGCAGCATATCTGACAAATACAAATAACAGTCTGTTTACATATTACAATACTGATGATACTGTTGTAGCTACATATGAAAAAGATGGCGATGATTACAAATACACCAGTTATCATTATGATGAAAACGGAGTGCTGACACGCAGCTATGTGGAAGGCAGAGAAACAGTTGTTACCACATATTACGATTCTCAAAAAGGTATCAGCCACTATACAACCTACGATAATACCAAAGAAAATATTGAGTATATTTATGATGAACAAGGCAGACTGATACAGGTAAAATCCGATAAAAAACCGGACCAGTATCTATACTATGATGGTATCGGCCAAATTAAAAAGATTGAGCATAAAAACAGCCTTGAGCGTATTGAATATATAGAATATTTTGACAATGGGCTGATACAGACAGACTATTTTAATTATAACCAGAATTTAACGAGGCAGGAATTTTTTGACCCTGACGGAAAACTGAAAAAAATTATATTTTATGGCTTGTATAACAATATAAAAAGCTATGTGGAATATACATATGCAGAAACTGCGGCAGGAGATGTTACAATCTGTAAAACCTACAGCTATGATGGCAGACTGATTAAAAGTGATACCACGATAAAATATGCTGATTATGACAGTGTGAAGACAGAACATTACAATTCAAAAGGTGAAGTTGTCAAAACTGTGACCGGCAGCAAAACACAGAGAGCAAGCGATAATATTACTAACAGCCGCCCCCTGTCCCAGCAGGAAATTGACTATATAAACACATATCATCAGCCACTCTCTCTGTTTCTGGGTGGATATGAAACTGCTGAAAATGCACCGCTTGACTCTATTTTGGAAAAACTGCCTGCAGATGATGTGCTGGATTTCTACAAACTGGACGAACTGAATGATCTGAGAGAGGAGAAAATTTTTGCATCACTTAAAACAGTTGACATTGACTTTTATCAGAGTAAAAAAATATATTTTGACACAGTAAACAGTCTGACAGAGAAATATATGAATATCTCCCCACTGGAAATGTATGATATGTCTGTAGTTGGATACTCCAGAAAATATAACAGTTTTTACACTGATAATGAAATGCGTAACGTACGGCCTGCTGAAATACCACAGCTGAACTGCCTTGGCGGTGTGGTGGGAGATAATTACCGGAAGCTGTATACTGAACAGTACACAATGGTATTTGAAAAACAGGGAGATAATTATTATCTTACTGCCTGTTATGGAGAAGACCATTCTGACCTTGCGAAAAATGGAATTTCTTCTCCACAGCCTACTCCGCAGCCACAACAGGAGAAAAGAGAATATTACTGGCAGTTTAGAGAAAACATTATACCTGCCGGCACACCAAGGGCTGATGTGTACAATAAATTCATTTACGAATATATGAACCAGTTTGGTAATATAGACTATTATATCAACAACGAAGAAAATGTGTGCTGGCTGTGGTATGCATTGTATGACATCACAAAAGACGGCCTGCCGGAATTATTCCTGCAGGAAGGTGTGGGGATACCAGTTTCTGTATACACCTATAAAGATGGGCAGGTTGTGCGGCTGGATAATTCTTTTGGCAATAATCATCACGGACCAAGCTATATAATAAAAAGCGGCATGACTGCAAACAGAAAATCTACCACTGATGTAACATATTTCTTCACAAAATATTATCCTGACGGCAGTACCGAAAGTTTTAGATTCTGTTATGGCTGGCATGGAAGCTCTATAGATTATTTCAGTATCAACGGCGAACAGGTAACAAGAGAAGAATATATAGAGTTTGCCAGACCATATCTTACAGCTTTTTATACAGACTCGATTCAAATAGGATATGCACCTGTGGCAGATAAAATCTACAAATAGCAAAAACAACCGGACAAAATGTCCGGTTGTTTTGTTTGTGAATATATTATGCGTTTTCAAACTGGCTCTGATACAGTTTTGCATAGAAGCCACCTTTGGCAATCAGTTCGTTATGGTTGCCTATTTCTTCCACGTGGCCTGCGTTGAGAACAATAATCTTGTCTGCATCGCGGATGGTGGACAGGCGGTGTGCAATTACAAAGCTGGTGCGGTTTTCCATCAGTTTCTGCATTGCCTGCTGGATAAGCACTTCTGTTCTGGTGTCAACGCTGGAAGTAGCTTCGTCCAGAATAAGAATCTTAGGATTCTGCAGGACTGCACGGGCAATAGTGATAAGCTGTTTCTGCCCCTGTGAGATATTTGAAGTTTCTTCATTCAGTTCAAAGTCATAACCGCCGTGGAGTGCCTGCACAAAGTGGTGTACACGGCTGGCTTTTGCTGCAGCAATCATTTCCTCTTCTGTTGCATCCGGACGCGAATACATAATATTTTCACGGATTGTGCCTTTGAACAGCCATGTTTCCTGCAGTACCATACCAAACATTTCACGCAGGTCGTTCCTTGCAAAATCTTTGATATTGATGCCGTCTATGCTGATTGAACCGCCGTTCAGTTCATAGAATCTCATCAGCAGTTTTACAACTGTGGTCTTGCCTGCACCTGTAGGACCAACAATGGCAATTTTTTCACCCGGGTGAACTTCAAGGTCAAGGTCATCAATGATTGTTTTTTCAGCTGTGTAGCCGAAATTAACATCCTGGAATGTAACGTGACCGATAATACCGTCTGTGGAAACAGGTGTGGTTGTATCCGGTTCTTCTTCCGGCTGGTCAAGGAAGTCAAATACACGTTCGCCACAGGCCATTGCTGACTGCAGCATTGTGGAAATGTTTGCCAGCTGCTGGATAGGCTGGTTGAAGTTGCGGATATATGTGATAAAGGACTGGATATTACCAACTGTGATACTGCCTTTTGCAGTCATTGACGCGCCCACAATACAAACCAGGATATAACCGAGATTGGATACAAAGTTTGTAACAGGCATCATGGAACTGGAAGCCACACGGCTGCGCCAGCCGTTTTCACGCAGTTCTGTATTGTACACATCAAAATCCGCGATTGACTGCTGTTCCATATTGAAGGATTTAACCACAAGATGGGCAGACATCATTTCTTCCACGTGTCCGTTTACCATACCAAGGGATTTCTGCTGTTTGCGGTACAGCGGCTGGCTGATTTTGATAATCTGTGAAATGATAATGCCGGAAGCCGGAATCATTGCAAAGGCAATCAGTGTAAGCTGCCACGAAATGGACAGCATCATTGCAATTGTGCCCACCATAAGTGTAAGGGCTGATGCAAACTGTGTAAGTGTTTCACGCAGGGAGTTCGACAGAGATTCAACGTCGTTTGTGATGCGGGACAGCACATCACCTGTGCTGGTTACGTCAAAAAAGCTGATTGGCAAGCGGTTGATTTTTTCACTGATGTCCTTGCGCATACGGTATGTGATATTGTTGGAAATCTGTGCTGTGGTAAAGCCCTGCACAACAGCAAATACATATGAAACTACATACAGTGCACACAGTGAGATAACCACCTGTTTGAGTGCGGCATAATCAATAACGATTTTGCCTGTCACAAGGCCTGTTTCAACAGCTGTATAAAGTACATCTGTGGCATTGCCCAGCAGACGTGGGCCAAGTACCCTGAAAACACTGGATGCCGCTGCCAGTACCATAACCAGTGCAAGACCGGCTTTATATATACCAAGATAGGAGAAAGATTTTTTGATAGTTCCTTTCAGGTCTTTTGGTTTTTCACCACCGCGGATAGCTGCGTGTCTGCCGCCACCGCCGCCACCACGGCCTGGGCCGCCAGGACCACCAGGGCCACCAGGGCCGCCCGGACCACCCGGACGCGTGCCATTAACTGTATTTCTGTTTGCCATATCTTACACCTCCTCCTTGGACAGCTGACTGTATGCAATCTGCTGGTATTCTTCACAGCTTTCCATAAGCTGTTTATGTGTGCCTTTGCCTACAATGCGACCGTCATCCATTACAAGAATCTGGTCTGCATCCATAATGCTGGCAACACGCTGACCTACAATGATAATTGTGGAATCTGACAGGTTCTGATTCAGGGCTTTGCGCAGATTAAGGTCTGTAGTAAAGTCCAGAGCGGAGAAACTGTCGTCAAAAATATAAATCGGAGCCATTTTCATAATGGCGCGGGCTATTGCAAGGCGCTGGCGCTGACCGCCGGAGAAGTTTGTGCCGCCCTGACTTACAGGAGCATCCAGACCTTCTTCCTTTTCCATCACAAAGCTTTTTGCCTGTGCAATTTCAAGGGATTTTACAATGTCATCATCTGTTGCAGCAGGTTTTGCCGCAAGCATATTAGAGCGGATTGTACCGGAAAGCAGCACACTCTTCTGCGGCACATAACCGATAAGGCCACGCAGATTTGTAAGGCTGATATCCTTTACATTCACACCATTGATTGCAACTGTGCCGGATGAAACATCATACATACGCGGAATAAGGTTTATAAGACTGGTTTTGCCACAGCCGGTAGAACCGATAATGGCTGTTATCTGACCCGGTTTTGCTGTAAATGAGATATTTTCAAGAACAGCACCGTCACCGCCCGGATATGTAAAGGAAACATTGTCAAAGCTGATTTCACACTGTTTGTCTGTAATGACAACAGGCTGTTCAGGTTCTGTGATAACATTTTCAGTATCAAGAATTTCTGCAACACGGTTTACAGAAACCATTGCACGCGGGAACATGATAAATACGCTGGAAATCATCATAAATGCGCCCATAATGTTGCCGGAATACTGGATATATGCCATCATATCGCCAACCATAAGCTGGCTCTGTGCAATCTTTTCTGCACCAACCCAAACGATAAGTACAGGTACAAGGTTCTGGATAAAGCCCATTGTAGGCCCCATCATACTCATTGTCCTGTTTACAAACAGGTTGGTATTTTTATAGTTCTGGCTGGCTGTGTCAAAACGTTTTTCCTCGTCTTTCTGTGTGGAGAAAGCACGCACTACCAGCAGACCGTTCAGGCTTTCACGGGCAACAAGATTCAGTTTGTCGATAAGTTCCTGTATGATTTTGAACCTTGGCAGTGCAAGCGAATAAACTGTGATGATAAGACACAGCACCATAACTACACTGAGTGCGTTTATCCACGCCATGGACGGTGCTTTTCTCATTGCCATTACAACACCGCCGATGCCCATAAACGGTGCAAAAACTATAGTTCTTACACCCATTGTCAGAATCATCTGCAGCTGCTGCACGTCATTTGTGGTTCTGGTGATACTTGAAGCCGTGGAGAATTTGTCAAAT
>JAFULT010000167.1 GCA_017483145.1 Oscillospiraceae bacterium
ATAATAAATTTTTTAAAAGATTGATTGATATTGTGCTGTCAGCCATTGGTCTGCTGGTGCTTTCTCCTGTATTGCTTGTTATTGCAATCGCCATCAAGCTGGATTCAAAAGGTCCTGTCCTGTTCAAACAGAAACGAGTGGCAAAGGGAAAAGAGCATTTTCAGATACTGAAATTCAGAACAATGTATGCCGATGTGCCAAAGGATGTGCCTACACATCTGCTGGCAGACCCTGAAAGCAAAATTACAAAAATCGGCCGTTTCCTGCGCAAATCCAGCCTTGATGAACTGCCACAGATATGGAATATTCTTGTGGGGGAAATGAGCATTATCGGCCCGCGTCCCGCCCTGTGGAACCAGTTTGACCTTATTGAAGAACGCGACAGATACGGTGCAAACGACGTGCGCCCGGGTCTTACAGGTCTGGCACAGATAATGGGCAGAGATGAACTGCCTATCGATGTGAAGGCAAAATATGACGGCGACTATGCAAAAAACATCACATTTGTAAATGATGTGAAAATATTCTTTGGCACCATTACCAGTGTACTTGGAGCAAAAGGTGTAAAAGAAGGCAAACAGTAATAAAAAAACCTCCTGTCAAGGAGGTTTTTCTTTTTATATTGCAAACAGTCTGCAGATTCTGCAAATTATCTGCAGGCGGTTTACAGCTGTCTTACAGATTATTTTTCGTTGGAATTCTTTCTGTTATCGTTTTTCTGCTGTTTCTGCTGATTTTTCTGTTCCTGTTTGTTCTGCTGGTTTTTGTTGTTGTCTTTAGCCATGTTTATCAACTCCTTTCCCTGTTAGTATAATCAGCAAAAATCAAATTATTCAATTAATATATATGGATATACTTGCAAACACTGCTAATATGTGTTAAAATTAAGGGTACGAAAAATTATAATCTATTTTAATAATCATATAATAGGAGATTAATATGTCAGGACATTCAAAATGGAGTACCATTAAAAGAAAAAAAGGTGCCAATGACGCTGCAAGAGCAAAAGTGTTCACAAAACTGGCAAGAGAAATTTCTGTTGCAGTTAAAGAAGGCGGTGCTGACCCTAACAACAATGCCCGTCTGCGTGACCTGCTGGCAAAAGGCCGTGCTGCCAATGTACCACAGGACAACCTGATGAGAGCTATCAAAAAAGCCGGTGACAACGACAAAGAAAACTACGAATCCATCACATACGAAGGCTACGGCAACGGTGGTATTGCTGTTATCGTAGAATGTCTGTCTGATAACCGTAACCGTACAGCATCCAACATCCGCCATTATTTTGACAAATTCGGCGGCAACCTGGGTACAACAGGCTGCGTTTCCTTTATGTTTGAAAACAAAGGTGTTATCGTAATCGAACAGGAAGAATACGATGAAGAAAAAGTGCTGGAAGACTGCTTTGAAGCCGGTGCTGCTGATGTTTCCTTTGAAGATGAAGGCATTATCGAAGTTACTACAGAAGTTTCTGACCTTGCTTCCGTTGCAGATGCACTGGAAGGTATGGGTTATGAACTGAAACAGCGCGAAGCTGCTATGGTACCAAACAACTACACAAGAGTTGAAGATGAAGATACACTGAAAAAACTGGCTCTGCTCTTTGATAACCTTGAAGAAGACGACGATGTTCAGAACGTTTGGAACAACCTTGAAAACAGTGAAGACCTGCCTGAACTGTAATTGATTATCAATCGCTATCCTGTCTTACAGGGTAGCGATTTTGACTTATCCGGCATATGCAGCCAATAATAATCAGTACCGGAAAACAGCTGCACTTGCAAATGTTATATATTTGTACTATAATTAATACAATTACAGTATATTTTAAAAAATTATTCGGGGCTTTGCATTAATGATCAAAAGTGCAAAGCCAATTTTAGGGAAAGGAGAAAAGGTTATGTCATCAGAACAGAAATGCATTTTCTGCGGCAGTGAAATCACAGATAATCAGCCCTGTAGCTGGTGTGGTTTTTCACAGGAAGAAAAAGGCCATCTGCCGGGCACACTTGCTTTTGGCACAGATGTAAACGGCTTTGTCGTTGGCGATGTGGTTGATATGGACGGCGAAAGCACCTCATATCTGGCATATGACAGGGATGCCCAGAGAAAAGTGATTCTCAAGGAATTCCTGCCTGTATCTATGGTTGCACCCCGTGCAGGCGATGTTGTAAAGGTACAGCAGGGCAAAGAAGTGCTGTTCAAAAACCTGATGATGGATTTTACAGACCTTTACTCCACCCTTATAAAAGTGGAAAGCAAATCCCTGCAGAAGATTCATTCCATATTCAGTGCCAACGGAACTGTGTATGCAGTACTTGAATATATAAAAGGTGATAATCTGCGTCAGAATCTTATCAAACGCGGAAAACCATACACCTTCAAAGAAGCCAGATGGCTGTTCCAGGACCTGTTTGTACTTATGCAGCAGCTGGAAAAGCTGAACATTGCCCACGGCGGTATCAGTGACGAAACTGTAATGATTACCCCTGAAAACACAGCTGTTCTCACAGGTTTTGCCATACGGGATCTCCGTGTTAAAAACGAGCATATTATGTATAAACTGTACGAAGGTTTTTCAGCGCCGGAACAGTACAGCCTTAATCAGTTTGCAGGATTTTATACAGATATATACTCTGTGTCTGCACTGTTTTTCCACGCCGTCACAGGCCGCGAATTCAGCCCGCAGGCGCTGGAACTGAAAGACATTGCAAAGTATATGCCCAAGTATGCCGTACAGGCACTTAAATATGCTACAAAGCCAAATCCGCAGGACAGAATAGACAATATAGGCGATTTTATGCTTATGCTGGACAATAAGGCAACTATTGAAAAACCTGTCAGCAAAAAGCCTGCGTCCGACAGCAAAAAGGATATGCAACAGCTTAAAAAGTTTGCACCGTTTGTTGCTGTGGCGGCCATACTGCTTGTTTTCCTGCTTGCTGTTTTTTCAATCAATCCACAGGATGAAGACAGTCTGCCACAGTCCTCTGAAGAACCCCCTGTTTCCTCTTATGTAAACCGGGTTGAGGTACCTTATGTGGTGGGCAAAACCTACAGCGAAGTGATGAACGACCCATCACTTACACAATACCTGTTTTTCAATGTTACAGAAGAATTCAGCGACGATGCTCCTGTTGGCCAGATTATCCGCCAGCAGCCACAGTCCGGCACATCAGTCAGCCGGGGCGCAGTTGTGTATGTAACGGTAAGCAAGGGCCCTGAACAGAAAAAGGTGCAGATGCCTTATGGCCTTGTGGGCCGCCCGCTTTCAGAAGTGCAGGCTCTGCTGGATGCTATGGGCATCAGCTACACCACAAAGGATGTTCCGCAGACAGCACAGTATTCCCACGGCACAGTTACCGGCACAGATATTCCGGAAGGCGTTATGATTGACCCGACAGAGGTATATGTAATCATCTACGTTGCAGACAATACCCCGGTGGTAACAATTCCTGCAGAATAAAAACAGACCACTCCGAAAGGAGTGGTTTAATTTTACCTATATATTCTACAAATATAGAAGAAATGTGTTGACAGGTTTCTGCGATGTATTGTATAATTTAATTACTACAAATGTAGAGAAAAGGTGAAGCTATGAAAAACGTAAAGAAACTGCCGGAAGGCGAAAGCACAGTAATGATGGCAATATGGGACAGCACCCCACCGGTGTCCCGCCACACAGTATCCGCATTGCTGGGGGATAAGTGGGCAGATACCACAATTCTTACAATGCTTTCTCGCCTGGTAAAAAAAGGTTATCTTTCCTGTGTAAAACAGGGCAACAAAAATCTTTACACACCCCTTGTTTCCAAAGATGACTATATGCTGCAGGAAAGCACATCTCTGGGCAAAAAAGCCCGGGACATTTCCCTTACAAAATTTGTGGCCGCCTTTGTGGAAAACAGGGGAATTACAGACGAAGAAATTGATGAACTGGAAAAAATGATTGCAGATTTCCGTGCAAACAATAAATAATTAGTTATGAAAGAGTTGTTTTTAAATATAATCAACGGTCAGCTGGCTGTGACAATGGCGCTTATTGTGCTGTTTATGCTGCGCCCCTTTATGAAAAAGCATTTTTCTGCCACAGTGCGTCACCGGCTGTGGGCGGTGGTGCTGATAAGGCTGTGTTTTCCTGTGGATATTGATACAAAGTATATCGGTATAAGGGATATCCCGGTTGCTGTGCCGCAGATAAACAGTGTGCAGACAGAAAACAGGCCTGTTGACGACATAATTTTCACTCCTCACGGCACATCCGGCAGTCCACAGCAGATTTATACCACAGAACCTTTGGCTGTTTTACAGGACACCACCCTGTCTGTCATCGATATTGCAATGTATATATGGTTCACAGTTATGATATACAAACTGGTCCGGAATGCCGGTTATATATCAGAAAAGGACAGACTGCTGAAAAAATGCCGTTATGATGAGGTGCTGGACTGTCTGCTGTCACAGAAAAAGTACCGGATGGGTATAGACAAATATGTCAGAATCGCCTGGTGTGACTATGACGGCAGCCCTATGCTGGTCAGCTGGTTTGAACCGATAATCCTTATTCCGGAAAACACCAGCCGGCAGGATATGGATATTATACTTACACACGAACTTACCCATCTTAAAAGAAATGATGTACTTTTCAAATTTGCCCTGAACATCCGGGCCTGTGTGTATTGGTTTAATCCTCTGGTGGGCAAAATGGTAAAATATGCCTGCGAAGATATGGAATACGCCTGTGACGAACAGGTTATAAAGGACAGGGACAATGCCTACATAGCGGATTATGCCCAAAGTATCCTTAACAGTGCCGCCTACGGCAAAAAGATGATACTGGCAACAAACCTGATGTCAGATGCAGATGCACTTAAAGAGCGCTTTGGAAATATATTCAGTTTCCGCAAAATGGGTTTCAGATACAAAATTGCCGCAGGTATGCTGCTTGCCGCAGTTATCGGGGTTATGGCGATTATCGGTACAGATATCAACACTATAAAAGTCCATAAGAACAATCTGGTGGAGCTGCGTGAAGTAGATGTATACAATGTTGTGAAATCTGATGATATACAGTGGACTCTGAAAGCCTATTATGCTGTGCCTGGCAGTGTGCTGACCATACACGGCGGCGGACGGGCCAGCCTTATAACTGAAAACCCTGCTGAAATATGCTCTGCAGAAATGTTGAACAGCTACAGTTCCCCGCAGGAAGCAGGCCGTCTTGTCATTACCGCAAAGGAAAATCTGGCCTACAAAAATGGGGACAGCGTCAGCTTTTCCACTGGTATGAACTGGCTGGGGCAGCTGCAGGCAGTGGGCTATGAAAAAGGTGTAAAAACCATCTGCCGCATTTATGGGATATATCCGGACAGCGAAGAAATGATACTGGCAGATGTAAAACGGTTTATGGACACAGCCACATCGGAAAACAATGTTTACTGGCACAAAAATTACGGCAGTGTAAATGTCGGTGTCCATTACTGGAATTACGGCACAGGCTGTGTGGAAATTACTCTTATGGACAATACTGCATACAATATATGGCTGGAAAAATTGGAATACAGACAACAGACTGTTGAAGACAGCCCCTTTGATAATATCATATTGCCGTCTGATGATTTTCCGTCAGAATTCCGTGATTTCTGGTATATTTACAACGAGGATATTTATGGCGGCTTTCTTTATTCCAATGGCGTAAAGAATAACAGCGGTGCACAGGACTGCTTTGGCTATGTGGAAAGGGATATGGATTACTCTATCCGATACCATAAAGGTGCAGTAAAGGATGAAAACAACAACTGGGATGAAATTTTCTCTGTAAATACCATTACAGGCCAGCGGGGCAATGGTGTAAGCTATATTACCGCAGATTACAGGTTTGCATACAACAGCATAAATGTGTATACAATCTTTAAAGATATGTGCTATATGTTCAATCCGGCCATTGACGCAGATGTTGTCCACAGCAGGTTTGTTTCAGATATAGAAAGCAATAATTACAACACAGACTATGACAGCTGGATAGCTACAATAAACGGAGTAGTTTATTTTATAGAAGTTTACAATACAGAAAACGGGGTAATGACCGGCAATATGTATGTTATGGACAGCCGGCTGGCAAAAACGGTAATTATCGGTCCGTCTGACGGATATTGGGACGGCAACGGAGAATTTCATTACAACTGAAAACAAAGAAAAACGGACAGGTTAAACCTGCCCGTTTTTCTTTTGTATAGAGAGAAAGAAGATTATCAATTATTATTCAACTTCTACCAGTTCGTATTCTCTGCTGCCAAAGCCCAGAGCTGCAGAAGCTTCAATTGTATAAACACCTCTTCTGCTTTCAATTCTTTCCAGCAGATGTGCCTGACCTGGGTCGTCAGTTGCTGCATAAACCAGGTCAATACAAGCCTGGTCAATTGCGATAGGGTCTGTGGAAACCAGAATACCGATATCTTTCATACATGGGTCTTCTGCGTGTGCCACACAGTCGCAGTCAACAGACATGTTTTTCATTACGTTGATATATGCTGCGTTTTCACCGAAGTATTCCACAACGCTGCCTGCTGCATCAGCCATGGATTCCAGGAATTTTGTTCTGTCCTGTGTCCAGATTTTTTCCGGTTCGCCTGCACCGTGGATGTATGCTTTGCCGTAAGATGAGCCGATACCGATTGACAGCTGTTTCAGCGCGCCGCCGTAACCTCCCATTGGGTGGCCTTTAAAATGGCTCAGCACCAGCAGACTGTCATAGTTTGCCAGGTTTTTGCCTACATAGTTTTTGTCAATCTGTTTGTGGTTTTTAACTTCCAGCACAAGGTCCGGGCCTTCTGCGTCCAGCAGGTCAACATCATACATTTCGCTCCAGCCGTGATATTCAAACAGCTTCAGATGTTTTTCTGTTGTGTCGCGTTCACCGGCATAGGCTGTATTGCATTCTACAATAGTACCGCCAACTTCATCAATCAGTGGTTTCCAGAAATCCGGACCCAAAAAGTTGTGGTTGCCTTTTTCACCGCTGTGAACTTTCAGTGCCACTTTGCCTGGCAGTTCTTTGCCCAGCAGTTTGTACAGTTCCAGTACTTTTTCAGGTGTGATGGTTCTGCTGAAATATACTTTTGGCTTCATAAACAGTCTCCTTTTTTAATTAACGTTTTTATTGTTACTTATATTGTAACATTTTACCATAGGGTATCACAAGTGTATTTTGTAAACTTTATTGCAAATAATATGGATTTTGTGTATCATATATGTATTGTTATGTATTTGATTAAAGAGGTTGAATATGAAAATGAACACAATGTTTGCAAACCGCCTTGCAGCGGTATTTATGGCGGTTACATTACTTTTCTCTGCTTTCACTGGCTGTGGCAGGCAGGATGCCCACGGCGGAGACTTTTCTGCAGACAAAGCCCCTTCCGGCACAGAAACACCGGCTTATGTGGCAGATGTAGACCCTGTAAAAAGCAGAATAGTTTACGATACACTGGATGACGGCTATATCGGTGTCTATGGCAGCACACAGCCCTTTGATACAGACCAATACTATTTCCGCATCACAAAGGACAATGGCACAAAATACGGTGCAACATTCACAGGTACACTGGATGAAAACAATCAGCAGGTTGTGCTATGTACAAAGACAGGCTGTACCCACACAGATGAAACCTGCCCCGCTTATATCGACCTTATAGGCGGTTATTTCACCATTGGCGGCAAACTGTATTTCTATTCTCCTGCGCTTTATGACTACAGCACTGACCCTCTCAACGGCACAGTGCCACGTATCAGACTGTTTTCTGTAGACAATGGCGGCAAACAGCTGTTTACTGAACTTGAAGGATATACACAGACAGAAGGTACAGTAATCACAGACGGCACATATATTTATTTCACTGCCCAGCAGGAACGTGACAGGGATATTTACCTTATACAGATTGATATGTCCGGCGGTGCTGTTCACGCACTGTACAAAATGCCTCCACGGCTGGACCTGTTTGAATACCGCCTGTGCAGCATTACAGCAGACGGCAACCAGCTTGTTTTCACAGCCCGTGACAGAATGAATATAGAAGATTATAAAATCGGTGTGTATACAATCAGCACCGGTGGCTTTGAAATCAAACACAGCCTGCCTGCAGATGAATACAAAATCTCTACAGATAAAGGTCTGGTGGCCTGCTATTCAGTTGTCGGCCATTATCTCTATCAGTTTGATATGGACACCGGCAATCTTACAAGACAGCGCATCGGCACAGATGAAACAGAGATTGTTGTAGAAAATATCCGTGCTGTTACAGGTGAACCGCACCATATCACAATGGGTTATTCATATGGCAATAAAGTGGTGCTGACCTGTTTTGCAGGGGAAAAACATAAATTAAGCACAGCAGATTATTATGTGCTTGATACTGATACTTTTGCTGTCACACCGCTTAACATTACAGCCGGAAATACAACAGGCGTCAATTCACTTATCAGAATATTTTCTGCCACACCGGATTATTTTGTGGTGGAAACAGACACTACAAACTACAGTGCCCTTGCCAGTGAAATGGCCCTTATTTCTAAAGCAGACTTTTATGCAGACAACCGGCAGTTTGTGCCTATAGGTGTAATTAATTATTAAAGCAGAAACCGCAGGGTAACCTGCGGTTGTCTTTTTGCATAAACTTATACAAATGTCAAAGAAAACTGTTGACAAAATTCTTCGACGTTTGTATAATAAAATCATAGACAATTGTCAAAGAAAAATCAGAGGAGCAAAACCTTATGAAAAAAATCAAAAAGCTTCCGGAAAGCGAACTGAAAATAATGATGGTAATCTGGGATAACACACCCCCTGTACCACGCAATATTTTGTCACAACAGCTGGCAGACCAGTCCTGGTCAGACCCTACAATACTTACAATGCTGTCCCGTCTTGTAAAAAAAGGCTTTCTGTCCTGTGAAAAACAGGGCAATAAAAATCTTTACACGCCATTGGTTTCACGCGAAGAATATATGGTGGACGAAAGCATTTCCTTTGGTGAAAAGCTGAAAAATGTGTCAATTACAGGCCTTATGTCAGCCTTTGTCCGGACACGCGGCATTACAAAAGAAGAAATTGCACAGCTGGAAGAAATGATTCAGCAGTATAAAGACTCTGCAGATGAGTAAATTTCTTAATGGAGTGTCTCTCTTGTCAAAGGGCACCCCAGGGTGGTTTCTCTTGGCCGTTGGCCAATTCACCTTCAGGGGGATCGCCTATGGCAGTGGAGGGATTCATCCGTCTCGATACATAAAACTAACAGAGGACTTTACTATGAAAGAATTATTCAACAATATAATCAGCGTCCAGTTTGGCGCCAGCATAGCTATTGTGCTGCTTTTGTTGTCCCGCCGGATAATGAAAAAACGCTATGTTGCCAAACTGCGTTACTGGCTGTGGCTGGTAATTGCCCTGCGCCTGTGTCTGCCTGTGGATATCAATATCCGGCTGAACCGCACCGCGCCTGTGAATGTTCCTGTCAACGACTACTACATCACCGCACAGCTTTCACAGACAGAAGACCGGCCCACAGAATTTGAGATAATCACTGCAGACCAGCTGAATCTGCAACCTGTGCCGGATACACAATCTGCGGCAGAAACACCGGATGCAATAACAACAGTTTCCATCGCAGATATTTTGTACAAAATCTGGCTTATGGTTGCCTTATTGCTGGCAATGATGTCGGCCATTTCTTATGTTCTTGCCAAAAAGGATATTATGTCCACTGCCGTTTATTCAGATGAACTTTCCATTTATACAGACCATCTGAAAAAGCAGATGGGTATAGACAGACAGGTCAGAACAGCAGTGTGCAATTATACAGGCAGTCCTATGCTGATTGGCTTGCTGGACCCGGTTATTGTGCTGCCGGATGTTGAATATACTCCAACACAGCTGGAAATGATTATCCGCCACGAGCTTACACATCTGCGCCGCAATGATATTCTCTATAAATTATTGCTGCACATCGTGTCCTGTGTATACTGGTTCAATCCGCTGACAGCCTGTATGGCACGCCTGGCAGGCAAAGATATAGAAATATCCTGTGACGAAGATATTGTAAAAACAGGGGACAAACAGTTCAGAGCTGAATATGCCCAGACCATAATAAGGGTGATATCTATGCAGAACAATAAACTTATACTGGCTACAAACTTTTCACAGAATGCAAAAACTGTAAAAGAGCGATGCTCTGCTATTATGTCATTGAATAATCTGAAAAAAGGCAGAAGTATTATGTTTATATCTTTTGCTGTAATTGCCATCTGTGCAACTATGACAGGATGTACAGTTGATAGAAACAATTATACCATCAGCAATACTGTTTATTACAATGTAGATAATTATAAAAATTATTTTGGGATATACGGTGAAACCGGCAATACAATAGCCTGCGAATTCACTGTTGCAGATAATGATGGAAAATGGAACTATGACTGTCAGAAACTGGCAGGAGATATAGGGGATTCACTGAAAATTGAACCGGCAAAAAGATATCTTTACAACAGTAAGGAAACAGAAAATATATTTGATTCTGCTCTGACTATATACGGAAGCAACAATGAAAATATATTCCATAATTTTTCAAATGATATAGCTTTGGGCAACTATCTGTTTGAAGATAGCCATCTCAAATGGAAAACAGAACTTGATGGCTCATTTGTAACAGTCTTTTTGTATAAACATGATAATATGGTATGTGTTGAAAAAATAGATATCAGCAGTGGGGAATACATAAATTCTGCTGCATAAAAATATCTGTAAAGGAGAAAAACATGAAGAAAATTATAGCTTGTTTGCGGTTTGCCGTTTGTATGCTTGCATTCAGCGGCTGCAGTGAAAAAACATTGGATGTAAAAGAAATTGAAATAGAAAAAAACACCATTCCGCTCACGGTGCAGAATACCAATGAATACCTGGCGGCAGAAGATATAAACTGGGTGCTGGATGGCGAAGAATATCAGACTGATACCGATGTGATGAAAAGCAGTATGATTCTTACAAATGTTCCCCGGGAAATGGAAACCAATGATTCCGGGCAGGTACTGCAACCGGGCAGGGTAATGGGAATGCTTACATATAATACAGCTGAAGGTGGCAGTAATGTGCATTATTACAATTATGGCTCTATAAGAAAAATAAGTTTTGAAGACAAAGAATTCATCACAAAAATTGTTAAATCCTTGTGCAGAATATATGGTATAAAGGAAGAAGAAACAGTTGTTGAAGATGTGACCGGGATACTTTCTGATGTTAAATTCGATGAATATAGAGTATCAGAAATCGACTACGGAAAAGCATTTCTTATAGTCGAATATCTGGCATATGAAGATGATGATTGTTTTGACAGGGTTACAGTTACATTGTGTGATGAAAATATAAAGGACTACTGGAGAGAATATGTTCGGCAGCGCCGGCAGAAAAATAATGAAGCTTTGGCGAATAAAGGTTGAAAATATAAAGGCAGACATTTTTAATTGAAATGTCTGCCTTTTTATCCAATTTTATTCTTCCGTTGCACTTTCCAGTATTGTGAATGTCATTTTCTCACAGTCCAATTCTGCCATCACGCCATATGGTATAACACACATTGGCTCATTGTGGCCAAAACTGCCGTTGTAGAAAATAGGGATATTGCTGTCAATCTCTTTCATTATCTTCAGTATTCTCTGTTTGTATTCTCCGTAATACTTTTCCTGATACGGCTTGCCGAAGATTATGCCGTTTACCTTCTGCAGCACACCCATAGTGGCATAGTTGCGCAGCCACCATTCTATAAAGTCCGGTGTCGGTGTGTCTTCACTGGTTTCAAAGAACAGTATTGCCCCGTCAAAATATTCCTTGTCCGGGAACAGGTCTGTCCCTTTTATAAATTCCCACACATCCAGACAGCCGCCAAGCAATCTGCCCTGCACTTTGCCGCTGCCCTGCAGCAGCTCATACCCCTGGTTTGGCTGCATCTTTTTGTCTATATGCTGTGTTTCCGGCGTCCACGGGATATAATCAGCTGTAAATTCTTCAAATGGTTTTATTTCACCCAGCGGGGCAGGGGAGAAGATAGCCTTTTCCACCCACTGTCTTGTGTAATCAAACATTTTGTTGTTTTCAGCAAATTCTGCCAGAATACTTGGTCCGTAAAAAGATGTAAACCCTGCCTTGTGGCAGATAAGATGTGTGATTGTGCTGTCTGAATATCCCATATAGATTTTGGGGTTGGCTTTTATCACATCCCAGTCCAGATATGGCAGCATACGCACGCTGTCAGACCCGCCTATACAGGAGAATATTCCCTTGATTTCCGGATTGGCAAAAGCGGCGTTCAGGTCTGCGGCCCTTGCCTGCGGATTGTCCGCCACAAAAGCAGACCCTGCCAGTGTATGCGGCATTTCAATTACCTTAAGCCCCATTGCTTCCAGACGGGCTTTGCCAATTTCATAGCGGAATCTCAGATCCGCATCCCCGGCACCACCCCATGAAGAAGACACTGTACATACAGTATCGCCTTTTTTCAATACTTTTGCTTTTTTCAGCATACTGTTCACCACCTTTTACTTGATTTTACATTACCACAGTTTATTTGTAAAGCGGTATTTGACTTTTGTCCATTAAAGGAATAAACTGTAGTTATAGTTATTTTACAGGAGAACAGTTATGAAAAAAGTATTGTCTATAGTTTTGACGGCGATTATGCTGATCAGCTTTGCAGCCTGTTCATCACAGCCAAAGCCGGAAATATTTATTGTGGGAGACTGGGAATGTATCAGTATCATCGGCAACAACAGGGAACAGCTTTTTACTGACAATTTTTATAAAATGACAGTAAACCGGGACGGCAATGCAACTTTTACACAGGAAGATGCTGTGGCAGAATATACCTGGCGTCTTGATTCATATGACGAAAGCAGCGGACTGTGCGAATACAGCTTCAGTGCAGAAGGTGTGGCATCAAAGGTTTATCACGATGCAGAAAAAGACACAATGATTCTGCATGAAAAATCTGACGGCAAAGCCAAGGCAGCCATTTTCAGAAAAGCAGGCGCAGATATTCTTGTTAAAGAAGACACTATTTACACTGTGCTGCTGGGTATGGATTTTGATATGTTCGGGCTGGAATATCTGCAGGACGGCCGGGCCTATGATATGGTTGCAGGCAGCTGGATGGGTGTATCCCTGATTACTGCGGACGAAACCACCACACTTTGGCCGGGCAGCCTGTCTATGGAACTGGCGGACAACAGATACTCTATTACTATGATAGACGAAAAAAGGGAAGGCAATATGAAATTTGTGGGCAATATTGAACATATGCCTACTTTTACCCTGGACGGCGATTATGAAGGCACATATCTGGCATATGACGAAGGTATGGATATGCTGGTGATTTATGACGAAGCATCTGATGTGGGTCTGCGGTTTGTAAGAGGATAAAATAAAAAAGGCTCTCCTTTGAGAGCCTTTTAAAATGCAAAAAATAAAAGCCGTGGATAATTCCACGGCTTTTTTATACTTGACAATTAGTTGTTTGTGTATGGCAGCAGAGCAACTGTTCTAGCTCTTTTGATAGCTGTTGTCAGGTGTCTCTGGTGGTATGCACATGTACCTGTTACACGTCTTGGTACGATTTTGCCTCTTTCAGTGATGTATTTTCTCAGTTTGGAAACATCTTTGTAATCGATGTAGTCAACTTTTTCTACGCAGAAGCTGCATACTTTTTTGCGGCTTGTTCTTCTTACTGGACGGCCGCCTTTAAATTCTCTTTCATTTCTTTCCATGATTAGAAATTCTCCTTTCTTAAACTAAAACGGTAAATCTCCATCGTCTGTTGCAACTGTGGAGAAGCCATCCAAATCTCCTGTTGAGAATGTGGATGCGCCAAAATTGTTTTCTGTCTGTCTTGCAGGCTGTGAATAGCCTGTTGAGTAATTTGATGAGTAGTTTGATGAACCCTGTGTGTTGTTTGAACCTGCATTGCCTGTGAAGTGGAATCTGTCAACCAGAACTTCAAAAGCTGTGCGGTTTTTGCCTGTATCTTTATCCTGATATGTTCTTGTCTGGATAGAGCCGTTGATTGCAATCATATTGCCTTTTCTGAAGAAGCGGCCGATATTATCTGCATTCTGTCTCCAGGCTACACAGTTGATAAAATCTGCTTTTCTTTCGCCGTTTGAAAATCTGTCAACTGCGATAGAGAAGCTGCATACGCTGATACCGTTAGGTGTCTGGCGTACTTCAGGGTCGGCAGTAAGTCTGCCCATTAAACATACAACATTCATTTTACAAATCCTTTCAAATTACAGAGCGATGATCATTGTGCGCAGAAGACCTTCTGTGATCTTGAACACACGACCCAGTTCTGCAGGGAAAGTTGCTTCACATTCAAATGTGAACAGAACATAATAACCTTCTGTTTCTTTGTTGATCATGTAAGCAAGTTTCTTTTTGCCCCATTCGTCAACAGAAACAAGAGTACCGTTAGCTGCGATAAGGCTTGAGAATTTTTCTACAAGACCTTTGATAGCTTCTTCATCCTGTTTTGTGCTGATAACAACCATTGATTCGTATTTCTGCATGATTATTTACCTCCTTGTGGACTATAGTGGCCCTGCCCCTTTGGCAGAGCAAGGATTGCTGTTTTTACAGCAAGAATAATTATATCAACAAAACCCCTTGAAGTCAAGGGGTTTATTGGTTAAATCATAGAATTTTTTTGCTTCTTATTATAATGTTTTAACAAATTCTTTCAGATATTCCTTCAGTTCTTCGCCTATTTCATTATGTACAACACCCTGTTCTATGTTTGCCATCAGAACACCCAGTTTGTTGCCCATATCATAGCGTTTGCCGATGAAATCAACACCGGTCATTTTGCCTTCTCTTGCCAGCACAGCCATAGCGTCTGTCAGCTGGATTTCGCCGCCGGCACCCGGCTGGGTCTTTTCCAGAATATCATAGATATCCGGTGTCAGCAGGCATCTGCCCAGGATGGAGTACAGTGAAAATTCCTTGCCTTTTGCAGGTTTTTCAATCATATCTGTAACATCGTAGATATTGTCTTTCAGATTTTCCACCTTAAGTGAAGAATAGCGGGAAATTGCTTCCGGTGCCACAGCCTTGATGCCCACACAGGCTTTGCCGAATTCATTGTATGCTTCAATCAGCTGCAGTGCAACAGGTTTTTCACCAAAGATAACATCATCAGGGTACAGCACCATAAATGGTTCGCTGCCTGTAAATTCCCTTGCACAGAGTATAGCATGTCCCAGACCTTTTGCTTCTTTCTGGCGCAGATAGTAAACATTGGCCAGTTCGCTGATGCCTTTCACCTGTTCCAGCAGTGCTTCCTTGCCCGGTTTGGACAGTGCTTTTTCCAGTTCAGGGCTTTTGTCAAAATGGTCTTCAATAACTTCCTTGCCGCGTGTTGTGATAATCAGAATATCGGTAATGCCGCTTTTTACACATTCTTCCACGATATACTGAATACTTGGTTTGTCCACAATCGGCAGCATTTCCTTTGGCACTGCCTTTGTCATAGGTAAAACTCTTGTGCCAAAACCGGCAGCAGGAATAACAGCTTTTCTAATCATTTTAATACTCCTTTAATATGTGAAAGCAGAAAAAATATACAATAATGCAAAAATCATTACGACAATTGCCCCAATTTTGCTTGGGCCGGCGTTTTCCAGAATGCTGCGGTAATATTTTTCCATATCACCGTTTGCCTCTTCCTTCAGCTTTTTCAGCCTTCTTACGGTGTCTTTTTGGTACATAGGTATAGCCAGATATCCCCATACAGCGCCCACAACAAGAATCAGTATGGAACCGATCTTGGCCACTGTTTCAATGCCGGGGAACAGCAGGGGAGAAGTAGCTGGAATAGCACCTGCCTGTGCGGCCACCATAATAAGTGTAGGAATATTCAGAAACATATTCACACAGCCTGCCAGCAGGGCGGTTTTCCACATTTTTCTGAACAGAAACCACAGTGGCGGGAAGAAGAAGGCAGTCAGGTTGAAAGGCCTGTATTTAGGGTTCTGCTGCATTCTTTTAAATCTGTAGATGTAATACTGTGCATTCTGACCGATAAACACAGCTATTTCCCTTAACGGAACGCCGTCAATTTCGCCGGCAAGTTCCCTGTCTACCCGTGCTTTGTATTCTTCATGGCTCATAGTGCCGAAAGAAGGGAACTGGTGCACTTCCATTGTGCCGCCGGGAACCTTATAAACTGTTGTATTGCTGTCTGCCTGTTTAAGGCTTCTGCCGCAGTTTTCACAGAACTGTGTGCCCTGTGGCATAATGCTGCCGCAGCCCGGGCAGGTGATGCTGCCTTCAGCAGGCTGCTGTGTATTTCTCACAGGCTGCCACTCAAAACCTTCACTGTGTTTGCTTTCGTTTACACAATGGCCTATTCGGTGCCAGCATTCCCTGTGATGGGGTGTGCCGCATTCCGGGCAGACAACTATATCGCTGTTTTTGTCAAAAGCATTGCCACAAATGTCGCAAATTTGACCTTCAAAATTAAACATAAATTTCTCCTAAATTGCAAAATGTTGCATTAAATTATATTATACAAAAAAATAGTATTTATGTAAAGTAAAGTAGTGTAAAATTCATAAAATAATAATATATACTTTTTCTGAATCTTGACTTTATTCTTTTACTATTATATCATAATATAATGTATAAATGTGAAATATTGGAGTAAATATGATTTTAATTGACGATTATAAGAAAATTTTAAATGATACAACCCCTCAGATTGCAGAACTTGAAGTGAGCACAGGTTATGAAACACTGGCAGGCCAGATTGAAGAGCTGGAAATGCACACACAGCAGCCGGATTTCTGGAACGACCAGGAACGCAGCACAAGAATTTTTGCACAGCTGAAAGTTCTGAAAGATAAAAAAGGCGGCGTGGATGAAATCAGAACAATCCACTCTGACCTTGAAACAATGATTGAGCTGTACATCGAACTGGAAGATGAAGAAATGGAAGAAGAAATTGTTGCCACAGCTGCAGCACTGCAGACAAAGGTGGAACAGCTGCGTCTTACCACACTTCTCACAGGTGAATACGATGCAAACAATGCCATCATCACACTGCACGCAGGTGCAGGCGGCACAGAAAGCCAGGACTGGTGTGAAATGCTGTTCAGAATGTACACACGTTACTGCACAAAGATGGGCTGGAAAACAACCACAATCGACTATCAGGAAGGTGACGAAGCGGGTATCAAATCTGTTTCCTTCTCAATCGAAGGCAACAACGCATACGGCTTTTTGAAATCAGAAAACGGTGTTCACCGTCTGGTAAGGGTTTCACCATTTGACTCTTCCGGCCGCCGCCACACATCCTTCTCTTCCTGTGAAGTAATGCCTGAAATCGAAAACGACACAGACATTGTTATCCGTGAAGAAGATATCAAAATGGATGTTTACCGCGCTTCCGGTGCAGGTGGTCAGCACGTTAACAAAACATCATCTGCTGTTCGCCTGACACATATTCCTACAGGCATCGTGGTTTCCTGCCAGAATGAAAGAAGCCAGTTCCAGAACAAGGATATGTGTATGAAAATGCTGAAAGCCAAGCTGGCACAGATCAAGGAAAGAGAACACCTGGAAAAAATAGAAGATATCAAAGGTGTACAGAAAGAAATTGCCTGGGGCAGCCAGATCCGCAGCTATGTATTTATGCCATACACACTGGTAAAAGACCACCGCACAGGCTACGAAGACGCACGTGTTGAAATGGTTATGGACGGCAATATCCAGGGCTTCCTGAATGCATACCTGTCTGCAGCAAGCAAAGGCGAACTGGAAAACAACTAAACAGATTGAACAATAAAGACTGTTTTAACAGTAAAACACAAAAAATTGCAACGTCCCCGGCGGGAATATCTGCCGGGGACGCCGTTGTATATAAAACAGTTGTCTGATATAATACAGTCAGATAAATTGGGATTTGGCGAATAGAAAGGGGTTCGGGGCTTTGCCCCGAATATAAATAGCGTAGTCTGCGGAGAGCAAAAATATTTCAAGGGCTTTAGCAGGTTGAAATATTTTTGCGAAAATCGCGAAGAAATTTGTCGAGCGAGTGAGCGAAGCGAATAAGGTTTCAAATTTCCGCGATTTGTAGCAGGCGAAGCATACCACACACTGTGCAGCGTTGGGGGTATGGGGGTATCGCAAACCCCCATGTTTTGGTTACTTTTGCGCCAAAAGTAACGCCAGCGCAGCGTAAAAAGGATTTGTGGTTACACAAGAGCGAAGATTCTTCGCCTGTGGCTCAGAATGACAGGACTCTGCTTTTGTGGTAATGCGATTCCTCGCTTACGTTTCGGAATGACAATCCCTCCGTCACTGCTTTGCCGTGACACCTCCCTTTCACAAGGGAGACTTTATTATATATTAATCTGTTAGACAAATTCAAATTTATCAAACAGCATTAACCTATTTTAATTAGGATTAATTATATGCACAGTATTGCTATACTGTTCTGTTTGCAGATTTACATTATGCTGTAAAATATGATAAAATAATGATAATAATTATTTTCGCAAAGGAGAAAAACTATGGAACTTGAAAAAGTATTGCTTTCCCGCAAATCCTGCCGTAAATTCCTTGACAAAGCTGTAGAAGCAGACAAACTGGAAAAAGTTGTGCTTGCAGGCAGCCTTGCACCCCTTGGTCTGCCAAGAGTGGGTGTGCCTGCACTTACAGTGGTTACAGACAAAGACGCACTTGCCGGTCTGAAAGGCATTTATGATGCACCTGCAGTTATCATTGTGTCCTGCCCACAGTATCCGGGCCCTGGTATTGACCATCAGAACGCAGCCTGTGTTGTGGAAATGATGAGCCTTATGGCAACAGACCTTGGTCTTGGCAATATCTATCTCTACGGCGTTACAGCCGCCCTGCAGCAGGATAAACTGATGCTGACAAAACTGGCTATCCCGGAAGGCTTCAAGCCATTGGCAGCCCTTGCAGTTGGCTACAGCGAAGAAGAAATTGCAGTATGCAAAGAACTGGTACATAAACTGCCTGTAAACAGAGTTTAAAAAATAATTTTACACAATAATAGCCCGGCTTTTACAGCCGGGCCTTTTTTATTCATTTTTTCAGTGTCCAGGCCATTTCCCAGAAATCCAGTTCATAGCGGGAACAGGCCACAAAGATATCAACAAGGTGCTGAATCTGTTTATCGGTATAATTTTCAGTCAGCCTGTCCATTTCTTTCAGCAGAACCTTATTATCTTCTGAATAACTGTCTGAAATATATCCTTTTACCCAATCTCCGTAGAATTTGTGGTTAACAGCATCCGGATTGTTTTTTACTATATTTTTTGCAATTATCTCATAGCTGTAGGCACAGGAAAGAATTGCTGCAAGTATTTCTGCTTCTCCTTCTTCATAAGCCACACGCAGTATATAAGATGTGTATGAAAGATTGTCCAGAGCGCGCGGGGTACGGTCAATTTCCTCCTGTGTAACCCCCAGTTTTGCCAGATAGCCGCTGTGTATATCCAGTTCACCGTTCATTACAGAAATGTATTTTGCAAAAAGACCGGCAATTTTGTGGCTTTTTGCCTTTGCCACACCAACAGCAAAGGTTCTGGCATAGTCTTCCAGATAAATATAATCCTGTATTATGTAATAACGGAATTTTTCTCTGTCCAGACTGCCGTCCTGTATGCCCAGCACAAAAGGATGGCGGTTATATTCTGCCCATATATCAGCTGCAGCATCCAGCATCCTTTTTACTGTGCTCATTTTCCGGCCTCCTTTGCATAATCTCCCTGCAAATCAAAATTATGCATCATAGGACCGCTGCCTTTGCCCAGGTCCAGCATAGCGGACAGGGCGCCGGAAATATATGCCTTTGCTCTGGCAATTGATTCTTCCAGTGTAAATCCCTTTGCCAGGTTTGCTGCAATGGCGCTGGAAAGGGTACAGCCTGTGCCGTGGGTGTTTGGATTATCAATTCTTTTTCCTTCAAACCATACCATTTTACCATCTGAATACAGCAGGTCGTTGGCATCATTTATGCTGTGGCCGCCTTTCAGAAGCACAGCACAGCCGTATGTATCACCTATCTGTTTTGCGGCAGTTTCCATTGTGGCCTGGTCTGTGATTTCAAGACCGGAAAGCACCTGCGCCTCCGGAATATTCGGTGTGACAAGGGTGGCAAGTGGCAGCAGTCTGTCTGTCAATGCCTGCACAGCGTCAGTTTTCATAAGGGCAGAACCTGCAGTTGCAACCATTACAGGGTCTACCACAATATTTCTGGCTTTGTAAAATTCCAGCCTGTCAGCGATAACCTCAATAAGCTGTGAAGATGATACCATGCCGATTTTTACTGCATCGGGATAAATATCGCTGAACACAGCATCCAGCTGCTGACTTAAAAATTCAGGTGTGGATTCCTGTATGGCAAATACCCCTGTGGTGTTCTGTGCTGTAAGGGCGGTTATAGCGCTCATTGCATATACACCGTTCATGGACATTGTTTTGATATCTGCCTGGATACCAGCGCCTCCGCTGCAGTCACTGCCAGCGATTGATAATGCTTTTTTCATAAATGTCTCCTTTTCTTTATGCATTATTTTTATAGAGCGACAGAAAGTGGTGCCCCCGGTCTGCCGCTTTGTGAACTGTTTACAGGTGTAAAAACACTTCTTTTATTTCTTCTGCAGCTGTCTGCGGATTGTCTGCCTTCATTATTGCAGAAACCACACATACGCCTGCTATGCCGCTGTCTTTCAGCACATCCATATTGCCTTTGTTCAGTCCGCCGATGGCATTTACCGGTATCGGCACAGCTTTTACAATTTCTTTCAGGGTGTCTACAGAGGTAATAACTGTTTTTACTTTTGTTGTGGTAGGATAAATTGCGCCCACGCCAAGATTGTCTGCGCCGTTTCTGTATGCCTCAACTGCCTGTGGAACTGTCTTGGCGGTTGCGCCTATTATTTTGTCATCGCCCAGAATCCTGCGGGCAATGTCAACAGGCATATCGCTCTGACCTAAATGCACACCTTCGGCATTCACAGCCATTGCCACGTCGATTCTGTCATCAATAATAAGCGGAACATTATATTTTTTTGTAAGTGTATGCACTTTTTCTGCCAGGGAAATATATTCCCTGGTGGTTTTGTTCTTTTCTCGCAGCTGCAGCAGGGTAACCCCACCTTTTAAAGCCTGTTCAACCCTGCAAAGAAACTCTTCTTCTGCAAAGCCGGTGCTGTCAGTAATAAAATAGAGTGTTGTGTCAAAGTTTTTCACTGCTGTTTACCTCAATATTCAATAAATTTTCTATCTGTTTATCCGGCAGTGTGGAAAGATTGTCCATCAGATTTACAAAAAATGTGCCGTTGCCTTTTTCGGTCCGGGAAAGCTGACCACATATACCCAGCACAGCACAGCCTGTTACAAGGGAATATATACTCTGGTCAACAGACAGGTAACAGCCGCACAGCATACCCAGCAGGCAACCTGTGCCGGTTATTTTTGCCAGCTGTGGCACACCGTTGTTGATGTACACAACGGTTTTGCCGTCAGTAACAATATCAGTCTTGCCGCTGGCCAGTATCATTGTGTTGTATTTCTGTGCCAGTTTTACCGCTGTCCGGCTCACGTTTTCCGGTTTCAGCGCTTCATCTGCGTCCACACCGGCAGAAACATATTTTTCATCATACAGGGCATAGATTTCTGAATAATTGCCCTTTATTGCTGCAGGAGTAAAATCTTTCAGAAAATCATACATATATTTTCTTCTCAGTGTTGAACAGGACACACCCACAGCATCCACAATAAACGGTATATTATTGTCCCGGGCAGTCTGTGCAGATATTCTCACAGACTGCATACGGACATCTGTTATATTGGCGATGTTCAGCACAAGGGCATCTGCCGTCTGTGTTATTTCGCTTACTTCCCGGGGATGTTCTGCCATCATCGGTCTTGCACCCACAGCCAGCACGCCATTTGCACACTGGTTTATGGATATAGGGTTTGTAATGCAGTGGATAAGCGGGTTTTTATCCATTACTTTTTTGCGGATATCATTTATCAAAGCAGGTTTCATATTATTTTTCCTTTTTAAATTTGTTTATTGTGAAATATACTGCTGCAGCTGCAACAGATACAGCAATACATCCTCTGGAAACTGTATGCCATACAGGGGAGGTAAGGCTGAATATACCTGTAGGAATTTCAATAACAACATACAGAATTGCACCAATGGCGGCAATACAGGCTGTGTTGCTGACAAGGCTGGTTTTGTCTTCATAAACAGAGTCTGAAAGCATGTGCTGGAATTTTTTCAGCATACCTGTTGCGGCCAGTCTTTTAAGGAATACCAGTGCCACACTGCCGCCGATAAGAGTGCCGCATATAAAGCTTGGCACATAGAACAGCCAGCTCAGCCCTTCCTTGCCCCAGAGAATTGACATAACAGGGTAGGAGGCAATTGCCCCGATAATACCTGTGCCAAACACTTCCCCTATTACTGCATACAGAATGTTGCCTTTTGACAGGCGGTAAAAAACACCTGAAAGAAATGCACCGAATATTGCACCTGTAAGTGCGATAGGCGGTATGCCCATTGTCAGCATGCGGATAATGCCTATAAGCGTTGCACACAGCAGGGAATACCATGGCCCCATAAGTACACTGCATACAATGTTGATAAAGTGTGCCATAGGGCACATACCTTCAACCCTTAAAAACGGAGATATTACCACACCAAGTGCAATAAGCATGGAAAGAACTGTCATTCTCAAAGTCTGTTTGTTTTTCATAATTAAATTTTCCTCTTTTCGTATTTATTGATACAAAGCCGTAAAGGCTCTGGCGGTCGATACTCACAAGTATCCTCTCACCCTGAAACACAGGTTCCCATCGCATTACGAAAAGCACAGGGCGCTCCCCCTCTGCCCGAATATATCTTTTTTACAGCACCTCTTTTCAGTAAATCTGCAACAAAAAACGGAGATACCCTGTACGGATATCCCCGCTGTAAGCAATCTGTATTCTGCTTTCCTACGCCGGCATTATCCGTATCAGGTTAAAGGGTCAAAGTTTGATTACTTTTTCTCAGCCTGCCTTACAAGCTCCCCCGCATTTTGAATTGTAAAAATAAAAACAGGAAGTAACCTTTTACGGTACTTCCTGCTGAAATCTGTGCATTAACTTCCTACGCCGGCATTATCCGTATCAGGTTAAAGGGTCAAAGTTCGATTACTTTTTCTCAGCCTGCCTTACAAGCTCCCCTGTATTTATCTGCAGATATTATACTGCATCCGGAATAATTATGCAATATGTTTTTAAACTTTTCTGTTATGCCGGTGTATATGCCAGCTGGTATGCATCATTGCCTGTCAGTTCAATGCCGTCAACACCTGTAGACATATAGTTGCCTTCGCCGTCAAGGAAAGACCAGTAGGCACCGTCTTCTTCATAAACCGCTTTAATGCCGTTTACATGGCTGATATACAGGCCGTAGTCGCCATCACTGCCCTGGACAAAACCGGATTTGCGCAGTGCCTGCCCCAGGTTTGTTTCATCAGTTTTCAGTGTGATTACAATTGATTTTTCTTCTGCCACTACTGTGATTGCCACAGTGTTTGCGCCTTGGCCAACTTCAGTGTCTTCAGTGTAGATGGCATCTGCCCACAGGTCTGTTTCGGCATTTTCTGTTACCTGTGAATTGTCGTTTGTACCTGTCTGTGATGATGGATTTTCTGAACAAGCCACCAGAGAGAACATCATCAGTACAGAAAGTACAAGAGCTGTTAATTTTTTCATTTTCGTGTACCTCTTTTATTTTATTCTGCAATAAAATACGCCTTTCCGCCACAGGCAGAAAGACGCAGGTGTTCCGTTTATACCGCCTCCATTTTGCCCAAGGCTTTCAGTTAATCACAGCACAGGCATTCCGACTTTATATCTCTGCGGATATATACGATAATGGCTGTTGTGGCGGATTCTCACCGCACTTCCCCTGTATTCAAGCATTTGCAAGAAAGCAGCATAGCTGCCCTGTGAACACATATTCAATTACAATAATTATAATAGCACAAAATTGCTTTTGGTGCAACTAGCCCGGATAATAAGTGCACAGCACATCTTCCAGTGTGTTTACCCATTGCCGTGCCTGTGTGCTTACTCCCGGCAGCAGATACATCAGCTCTGTTTTTCCGTTGCGGTAAGTACCCGTGGCAGTAAAAATATAGGTCAGCCCGTCATATTCAACAGTAAAACAGCTTTCAGTAAACAGGAAACCGTCATCCAGTTTCACATCTGTTATATAGCTTTTCCGGTCTGTTATCTCTATTCCGGCATCTTTCAGTGAAACCAGCCGGTCATACATATGTTCTGAATAGCGTATATTTTCCTCTATTCCGGTTTTGTCATAGTTCTCTATGGCGCGAATTGATTTTTCAAGGCTTATATGTGCAGGTATACATCTCCAGCTGAACCCTTCGCCCCGGAATTCTGCCAGTGTAAGCAGTATAAACACTGTATTAAGCAATAACAGAACAGCTTTTAAATATGCCCATTTTTTCCGTTTTACAACCTTTGTTTTAATCTCGTTGTCAGAGTAAACTATAATCTCTTTTGTCACATACTGAATGTCCGATGGGGCGCTGTGGCTTCTTTCCCCGGCAATTATCTCGCTTACAGAAACATCAAATATTTCTGCCAGCGGTTCCAGCAGGGAAATGTCCGGCGCAGACAAACCGCGCTCCCATTTGGACACAGCCCTGTCTGTTATATACAGCGCTTCTGCCAGCTGTTTTTGAGTCATGCCTTTTTCTATGCGAAGTTCTTTTATAAAAGAGCCGATTTTAGCTATATCCATTTTATCACTCCTGTCACTTGAAATTATATTTTATGCGCCGTAAAAGGTCAACAAACCGGTGGTTGAGTGGTAATAAAAGCTGGACTGCAAAGTACAGCCCGGATGATGTTGTTGTAAAATTGTCTGATAACTTGGCGTTTTACGAACAGTTTATACTCATCAATGCCTCCCTTGTCAAAGGGAGGGGGACCGCCTTTGGCGGTGGAGGGATTCTGTCATTATGAACGAAGTGAAGAATCTTTGCAACAGAGTAACCATAAAGTTTGTAACGCTGCGCTGGCGTTACTTTCTTTGAAGAAAGTAACCAAAGACGTGGGGCAGCGTAGCTGCAAGAACGGTTTTGCCGCATGCAAAAGGCCGAGTTTGTCCTTGCGAGGCCAGTGGATTGCGATTCGCCCTTGGCTTGGCCGCGCTCCACCGTAGCGGCCATTTGCGCATTGTC
>JAFULT010000168.1 GCA_017483145.1 Oscillospiraceae bacterium
CCTTTGTGCACGTCTTAATGCATTCCTTAAATCATTTCTGTCTGCTGTCAGCTGGCTGATTTTCCCTGTCAGCAAAACCTTTGTTTCCGTAAGCTGGCCGATGGTTTCTATCCTGTATTTGCCCAATGTTTCCGACTGTTTCATAAAGCTGTCCATCTTCACAATGTCTTCTCTCGTCGACATAGGTATCCTGCGGACAGATGACGGGTGTTTTTTAATATTGGCAAGTTCATATCGGTATCGCATATACAGGCTGTACAGACTGTTTTTCTTTAATATGGCTTCAAAATTGCCGTTCAGCTTTCCTTTTGAATATTTCTTTTGCGCATACATATCAGGGAAAGGCTCTTCTCGTGTCCAGTTGCGTTTGATTCGCTGCACAATCATCGGCAGTTCATAATCAGCACCCAGTTTATGAAAGCGGAAATACCCTTTTGCACCCGGTGGTTTTATTGCAGGGTATTTCAATCTTTCTCCGCTGGTGACATGCAGTTTGAACTGATAGCCCATCATTTCCATTGCCCTGATAAACTGTTGCTGGGTAACCGATGCTTTTATTGCCGCATCAATATCCCTGCGGACAGTATCTCTTATAGTTGGCTGGCCAGCCTTTTCCGCCTTACGTTCTGCATAACTTTTTGATTTGCCGCTGGGTTCTGTGATAACTGACAAACCATATTCTCTGCACAGCTCATCCGATACCTGTTTCATCTTTTTGTAATCATCGTGGGAATTGTAAAACTTGTACCCGTCTGCAAAGGAAACAGAATTGATTACAAAATGTGAGTGATAGTGACCTGTGTTCAGATGGGTTGCCACCAGTACTTCAAACCTGTCTCCCCCACAGCCTTTCTGCCAGTTTTACTCCTATCTCGTGGGCAATTTCTGCAGTTACTTCATCCTGGGCAAAACTCTGATATCCGTGGTAGCACTGCCTGCCACCGGTTTTGTTCCACAGGATTTTGGTGTTCATAAATTCAGACACAGCAGTTTCTTCACTGCAGTTAATGCCGGTCACATATTTTCTTTGTTCTGTTTTAATATCATTGGCGGTGTATTCCATTACATTTTTAACTGCGTGCATTGCCGCAACATCTGCCATTGCCTTGTCGGTGGTCTTTTCGGGATTGCGGGCATAATTGATTACCCCGTCAATCCTGCCTTTGATTGGCCATATTGATGTAACCGCCATAGACTACTCTTTTCCGTGGGCGTAGTGCCGGGCTATTTCTTTCTCCAGTTTATAGAGATTGTACAGTTCATAGCGCAGAGCATCAGCATCCACATTTTTGTAGGTGTGAGCCTTGGCAACAAGGGCGTTCAGATTGCCTCCGATTTTTCTTATTTCATAAATCAGTCGGTGAGTGTCATCGCTGGGTTTTGCCTTGATTGCAACCTCTTTAAAGCACAGTCGGCAGAACTCCTCTCGTGACAGATTGGTTTTTGCAACCTTCAGGTTAAGACTGTCCAGTTCTTCTTTGGACAGTCGGATTTTTATTTCGTGTTTTCTATCCATAAATTTCTCCTTTCATACGGTTTCAGGTGCCCTGACAAGCTGAATTGGGGACACAATTCGTTGCTTGCCACAGCAATGTCATATTCTTATTTTGGGTAAAAGAAAAAGCACCTCAAAGAGGTGCCTGTAATATTTTTATATAATATGTATTTTTCGATATAGTGTTGTTTTATAAATTACTATATTACTTATTGTTTAAATATTTCACATCCGCTATTGAAGAGCATTAAAAAATCCATTAAAATTATAGTAATACACTTTTTGAGGTATTTGTTATGGCAAGATTATTTACAGCAACTGAGGGAACAAGGCTTATTAACGAGCATAAAAAACTTTTGGCAAGTCTTGAAGAAGCACGGAATTTCCCTGAAAAATATAAAGAAGAGATAACCAAAGCTTCCGAGGCAGTAATTGCCAGTCAAGTAATGGAAATGCTGAGACAGGTTCCGGTTGAAGAAATCAATCGTGACAAACGAGGTTTCAGAGTAAAAGCTTTACGCGACTATGGTTATGAAACCATAGCCGATCTTGCTGCTGCCAGCAGACGAAGTTTATCTTCTGTATATGGTATAAGTGAAGATGCTGCATACAGTATAAAGTTTATTGTAAATGAAATGATAAAGCAGGCTTCACAGGGGGTAAAAATCAGACTTAGCCTTGATAACAAAACCGCAGAAGCTACACAACTTGTTACTGCACTGTATAAATATAATAACTGTTTGCAGAAAGCAGATGAGTGCCGAAAACTTCTATCCGATTACAAAACTGATATCGAATATGCTATAGAAGATATCCAACCTGGTTTAAGCGGATTTAAGTGGCTGTTTTCATCAAAAGCAAAGAAAAGACAGGCTGAGAATGCATACACTAAATTAAAAGAACTTTATGATGGTGTGTACAAAAAATCTGCATCAGATAACATATTTGAACTCGATAGAATCAATCGCGCCTGGGGTACAGATGCTTGGCGGGACTTTGCGACAAACTCTATACGATTCAATATCATTATGGAAGATATTGTCCCTGATGTTGTAGGTTCCGAAGACAAGAACTATGGCCTTCCTGAAGAACTTGCACAGGAAATACAGGACCAGGCATTTTTCCCTGATGGATTGTTATGTAAGCTCCGTCAATATCAAATTATGGGCGTAAAATATGCCTTACACCAGGAAAGAGTTTTGCTCGGTGACGAAATGGGCCTTGGGAAAACTGTACAGGCCATTGCGACAATGGTTTCTCTTAAAAATACAGGCGCTTCACATTTTGTTGTAGTATGTCCTGCCAGTGTTCTTACCAACTGGTGCAGAGAAATCAGAAAACACAGTCGACTTTCCGTAACTAAAGTTCATGGTGCAGGCAGAGCTACAGCTATCCGTTCCTGGCTAAAAACAGGTGGCGTGGCTGTAACAACCTATGAAACAACAGGCTACTTTAACTTACCTGATGATTTTAAGTTTTCTATGCTGGTCGTTGATGAAGCACATTATATTAAAAATCCTAAAGCACGAAGAAGCATAAACACTACTGAAATAGCAGGTCATGCGGAAAGGCTGTTGTTTATGACAGGCACTGCTATAGAAAACAATGTGGATGAGATGATTTCACTTATTCAGATTCTTCAGCCGGATATTGCTTATCAGGTACGCGGTATGGAATCTTTGGCAACAGCACCAATATTCCGAGAAAAAGTTGCTCCTGTTTATTATCGCAGAAGACAAAAAGATGTACTTTCCAATTTACCTCCTCTTATAGCAAATGAAGAATGGTGTTCGCTTTTACCTGAAGAGGAAGAAATATATGAAAATACTATCCTTCAGAAAAAAGCTCAGGAAGCAAGACGACTTTCGTGGCAGATTGATGATCTAAACAAATCAGCAAAGGCTATCCGCATGAAAGAGATTGTTGAAGAAGCTACTTCTGAAGGCCGTAAAATAATCATTTTCTCATATTTTCTCGAAACAATCAGAAAAGTAACTGAGTTTCTCGGCGACAGATGTATGAATCCTATAAATGGTTCCATTTCTCCTGAAAGGAGACAGGAAATAATAGATGAATTTGAAAAAGCTCCTGCCGGAGCAGTTCTTCCCGCACAGATTCAGGCTGGTGGTACTGGTCTGAACATACAAACTGCGAGTGTGGTAATTATCTGCGAACCACAGTTTAAACCATCTATTGAAAATCAAGCTATAGCACGAGCTCATAGAATGGGGCAATCAAGTAATGTACTTGTTTACCGACTTCTATGTGAAAATACGATAGACGAACGTATGACAGACAGACTTGCTCAAAAGCAAAAAATATTTGATGAATTTGCAGACAGGTCTGTTGCATACGAAGAAAATAAAAATGTTGAGATTGAAGCAAAGGCATTTAATGAAATTATTCAGGAAGAAATCGATAGAATTAATGCTAAAAACGGCAATATGCAATCTTAAATCAAAGCCCTGCGATTATCTCGCAGGGCTAATTTTAATTATAAATCAATTCGGTAAGTACAATATCTTCAGCTATCTGGTGAATCTCGTTCATCATATGAACCCATACCAGCTGATTCTCTGCTTTTAGCTTTTCTGTTATACCATACTGCTCTTTCAGCCTGTTTACCAAACAGTCATACATTTCCTGTGCTGACTTATCAATTTCTTCAAGATGGCTGTTCAGTTTGTCCTGCATCAGCAAAGCGGTAAACAATGGCTCCTTGTGCTTTCGCAGATAACTGTGCCTTAACTTTCCGTATTTGCCTATTGCAGGTTTTTGCGGCAGTTCAAAATCAGGTATCAGATAATCTCCGCATTTTTTGTATTCAAGTTTCATAAAATACCTCCGCTGTAATATTTCCCTATGTACCAGGATATCAATATCA
>JAFULT010000169.1 GCA_017483145.1 Oscillospiraceae bacterium
GGTGGAAGCCTCAAAGACAGGGGCTTACGACAAAGGCTATGTAGGTCATAAAGCTGAAAAAATGATGAAGCGTTCCAAGGTTCTGCAGGCACGCCAGCAGCAGGCCATAGAGGAAAAATCATCTCTGCTGAAGAATATTGAAACTGCTGACAGCCTTAAACTGACACAGCTGACATATCACAGCGACAGACTGGCAATATTTAATAATGTTGCAATAAACTATGGCAATGGCCCTGTGTGTACTGACATATCATTTGATATACGCCGCGGCGACCGCATTGCCCTGGACGGCAAAAACGGCAGCGGTAAAAGCAGTCTGCTGAAGCTGCTGACAGGTGAAAATATACCGTATACAGGTCAACTATACACAGGCAGTGGGCTGATTATATCATATGTGCCGCAGGATACATCACATCTGAAAGGCAATCTGAAAGACTTTGCCACAGAGAAGAACATAGATGAAACCCTGTTCAAAGCCATACTGCGAAAAATGGATTTTCAGCGCATAATGTTTGAAAAGGATATGGCCGGATTTTCAGCAGGACAGAAGAAAAAAGTGCTGATTGCGGCCAGTCTCTGCCAGCCTGCCCACCTGTATGTATGGGATGAGCCGTTGAATTACATCGATGTTTATTCCCGAATGCAGATTGAACAGCTGCTGGCGGATTTTGCCCCTACAATGATTTTTGTAGAGCACGACCGGGCCTTCAGAGATGCTGTAGCCACGAAAACAGTCTTATTATAAAAAACCAATCCCCCTGCAGTCAGCAGGGGGATTTTCTGATGTGAATCATAACAGTTTGTCCACTGCGGATTTGTCCGGCACACTGGTAAGCCCGCCGTTGGATTCAGTGGATAAGCTGGCGGCCCGGCAGGCAAAACGGCATATTTTTTCCATTTCTTCTGTGGTCAGTTCATCTGGATTTTTGTCCGCACACAAAAGACAATGCATTGCACTGCCGCCAAAGATATCACCGGCACCGGTGGTGTCAACAGGGGTTATGCCCTGTGGAATTTTTACATATCCGCCACCATTTCTGTTGGCAAAATAACAGCCGGCAGCCCCAAGGGTAACATAAACCAGACTGGCGCCAAAGTCCTGCAGAATAATCTGTGCGCCTTTTTCACAGTTGCAGCCCCACAGAAAATCCACTTCTTCATCGCTGATTTTTACCACATCTGCATATTCCAGCCCGTACAGCATAGCCTGTTTTGCATCCTGCGGGTCATCCCACAGGGGCAGGCGGAGATTGGGGTCAAAGCTTATCAGCTTGCCGCTGTTTTTTGCGTATTCAAGGCATTTTTCTGTGGCTTCCCGGGCAGGGTCATCTGTAAGGCTTAATGTACCGAAGTGAAACACCTTTGCCTGCTTCAGCAGGAACATATTTGTTTCTTCACAGGTCAGCTGTGTGTCAGCCCCCGGTTTTCTGGCAAAGGAAAAACTGCGTTCCCCATTTTCGTCAAGGGTGACAAATGCAAGGGTGGTAAAAAAGTCGCTGTCCATTACAACGCCAGCCGTGCTGATACCCCGCTTTTCAAGGGTATCCACCAGCAGATGACCAAAGGCATCATCTCCCACTTTGCCTATCATAGCGGTTCTGTGGCCGTATTTTGCCAGTGCCGCCAGAAAATTTGCAGGTGCGCCGCCGGGCTGTGCCTGCAGGGCAGGATAGCCCATTCCGTCTGCAGATTTCTGCGCAAAATCAATCAGTATTTCTCCCAATGCAACAACTTCAACCATAGTAAATCTCCTATAATATTCTTATTTTCAGTATAAAGGGTGGCATTGTCATTTTCAAGTTGAAAATTGCCATTGCAGATGATAAGATATTTATATAAAAGCGTGTACAAGGAGAACAATTATGAAAAAGGTAGGTCTTATCGGCGGTCTCAGCTGGCAGTCAACAGTTGATTATTACAGAATTATCAATGAAGAATCCAACAACCGTCTCGGCAATAAATCCACAGTGGAATCAATCATTTTTTCCACAGACCTGGAAAGAAAATACAATCTGGTAACCAGCGGTCAGCTGGAAACCCTGGCAGAAGAATTCATTGACATTGCACAGAGTCTTGAAAGGGCAGGTGCTGATGTGGTGGTAATGTGCACAAACACAATGCACACTGTTTTTGATGAAATTCAGGCAGCAGTGAACATCCCTATGATTCACATTGTGGATGCCACAGCACAGGCTATCAGAAAAGCCGGTGTAAACAAGGTTGCACTGCTGGGCACAACATTTACAATGACACAGCCTTTCTACAAGGCAAAACTGAAGGATGTTTACGGCATTGACACAGTGGTGCCAAAACCGGAACAGATGGACGAAATCATGCGTGTTATTGAAGAAGAACTGACATTCAACATTATCAAGGATTCTTCAAGGGAATATTTTGTAAATGTTATAAACGAACTGAAACAGCAGGGCGCAGAAGGGGTTATTCTTGGCTGTACAGAAATACAGATGCTTATCAAGCAGAAGGACAGCCCTGTTACTGTGTTTGATTCCACAGAACTGCATGCACTGGCAGCGCTTGATTTTGCAATGGGCGCAGAATAGTATATAATGATTATATAAAGCCGGGCTGTGCCCGGTTTTTATATTTATATCACAAATGTGTGATATATTGTATCCGGAGAGGTGAATTTTATGAAACATACAAACAGATGCCCGAAATGCGGCAGCGGAGATATTGTAAGGATAGACGGCCACGCCGGCGCATATGCCAGCGGCAACAACATAATGCTGGGGGCAACAATTTTCTCTGCGGTAAATGTAAACAGATATATCTGCTGTTCCTGCGGTTTTACAGAAGAATGGATAGACAGGGAAGATATTGAAAAGGTAAAGGACAGTAAAAAGGCGGTTAAATTATAGTTTATATGCGAAAGCATATAAACTATAATTTACATGCCGGTTTGCCGTGGAAGGCAACTTGTTGCCGACCGCGCGCAAATGCGAGCCGCGCCCGAAGCGAGCAAGGCCATAAAAAAGCCGAATTGCCCACTCAACCATATAAATATTAGCCGCTTTGCGGCGTTCCTTACAAAGGGCGGTTCGTGAACCGCCTCCTGTCATTCTGAAGGAGCAAAGCGACTGAAGAATCTTTGCTCTGTAAAATTTTACAGAGCAATAGTTTTGCAAATAATTATTTCTTTTGTGCAATTGAAAGTTTTTGA
>JAFULT010000170.1 GCA_017483145.1 Oscillospiraceae bacterium
AGTATTTTCAATGTAGTGGTTGTATAGTTAAGTCCAACCATATGGTGAATAATTCTCTTGTAGTTGTTTTAAAGAGCAGATTAAATAAAAAAACAAGCATAATAGCCTAACTACTATGCTTGTTGTTGCTTTTTTAAACATGTCAATCTGTTCGACCTATTCAAATTTATCTGACTGGTTATATCATAATCAACAATTATATACAACAACAGGCACAGCGTTTGCTGTGCCTGTCAACGGTATTATTAAAATTACTGTTTTTACAATCCCAGCTCTGCAGGTGTTCTCAATTTCTGGTGCTTGAATATAGGCACATTGTAATGTGCGCCCAGTTTTCTTACCAGGTCTTTGTAACAGCCTTTCATCTTGTCGTGGAAGAATATTGCTTCAATGCCGCCTTCAATGGCATCCACACATCTGCAGGCACGGTCAAAGCCGTTTTCATCTTCATATCTGCCGGAAACCAGCCACTGGTTTGCGATAATATGTGTCACACCAAAGGTTTCGTTATCATTCCATTGTGTAAAAACTGCCTGTGCAAAGTTCGGTTCAAAATGCACACCGCCCACACACAGGATGTTGTGCACCTTCATGCCGTCATCGTCAAACACGTGTGTCAGACTGCGGGCCAGTGCACGGCAGGCCTTTTCATTTTCCCAGCATACAGGGCTGCTGCCTACTTCAATATCCATCATAGGCACAGGGAACTGCAACAGCTGGCTTGGGTCGCCTTCGCCGGCGTGTACACCGGACCAGTGGGTTGCTTCAGTAACCACACTGTATTCTTCCAGTCCCAGGTCCACTCTGTTCCTTTCAAATGCCAGCATCAGATTTCTCATCAGTCTTGGCTTTGCACCGCCGTAACAGCCGCTGTCCACATCGCCAAGGGAGTGCACAGTCAGCACATTGTCTGGTGCATTTGTGCCTTCGTGCCAGGTTACCATTGCAGAAATATCACAGTCTGCAAAATATCTGTTCATCAGCGGAAGATAGCGCGGATAATCTCTGCACACGGCAATGTCTGTAGGTGCAAAGAAAAATTCGTTTTCGCCGTCAGTGTATTTCATCACTTCCTGTCCGTCAAAATCCCAGCCGGTGTTTTCTTTCAGCCAGCCTTCTTCCAGCAGGATATCCCATACAGTGTGGGACACGTGGCCGTAGCCGCGGTTTGTATTCAAAAAGTATACAGCTTTCATAATCCGTTCCTCACAATAAAATATTAATTCAATTATAGTCTTATTGTTAAAGTAAATCAATAAAAAATGAGGCCGTGTGGCCTCATTTGTAAATTTATCGGTTTTTCATAATTCTTATATCGTCGCCGATAAAGAAGAATGTGTCACAACTTCCAAGAAGACGTGAAGAAATCTTTTCTCCGTATCTTTTCTGCAATGCAGCCTGGGAAGTGATGTTTGATGTGTAGATACAAGGTTTTTTATCTATCATACGGGTGTTTACGATGTTGTACAGCACGCTGAGAGAATAATTTGTCATACTTTCAGCCCCCAGGTCGTCAAGTATAAACAGGTCGCAGGACAGAATATCACTTATCACGTCTTCGTCTGTATATCTTGTCTGCTCAATTTTGCCAAACAGGCTCTGTGCTGATGTATACAGCACGGTGTAGCCGTGGTTCATAACCACATTTGCAATTGAACAGGCCAGATGTGTCTTGCCCAGCCCTGCACTGCCCAGCATCAGCAGGCTTTTGTTGCCTGTGGTAAAGTGGTCGGCATATGCCACACAGTAATCATAAATCCGTTTCATATGATTGTACGGTACAATCATTGTGCCGTTGGACATTTCCCTTGCTTTTTTTGAATAGTAATCAAGGTTGAAACTTTCAAAATCAGCCTGTGGGGCAGGGGAGAGAACTGTAAGGAATTTCTGTCGCTGTCTCACAATCTCTTCCTTCATACACTGGCAGGCTCTGCCGTTTACAAAGCCTGTGTCCTTGCATACAGGGCAGAAATGTTCCATTTCCAGATCTTTTTTGGAAAAACCGTTTTCTTTCAGCAGCTGTGTGCGCTTGTCATCCAGAATATCCATCTGCCTGCGCAGGCTTTCGGCCTCTGTTTTGTTTTTGCCCAGAACGGCCAAAGTATAGCTGGCACCCAGATTGGTAATCTCGTCTGTCAGCAGACTTATCTGAGGCACCTTTTTGTTTATTTCGTCCTGTTTTGCAAAATACTTTGCCCTCATGGCAAGTCTGCGGTTTTCCAGAACGGAATAGGCGTTGTTATAGCTTTCGCCGCTCATAAATTACTCTCCTTTGTTGAATACAGGTACTATGTTCATACCTTTCAGGATCAGGTCCTGGTCATCATCAATGTTTTTGCCTGTCAGGCTGTTGAAGGTGAATTCCTGCTGTATGTCTGCAGGAGTTTTATAGCCTTTCTGTGCCCAGGATTTCAGTATACCGTTGCAGTATCTGATGTTTGCATTGCCCTGTGCAGCTTCAAATGCAGCCTGCACCATTTCTTTATCCATATCCAGGCTTTCATACCAGCCGTTTATAATTGTCTTTTCACTGCTGGTCAGCTTGTCCTTATCCATGGCAAAAATACTGCATACTTCTGTGTATGCTTTGCTGCGGTTTTCTTGGGTGCGGATATATTCCTCTGCCTTTTCAGCTGTGGTAATACCTTTCTTTTCAAAAAGATTCAGTATAACCCTTGCGGTATAGGCCGGCCCTTTCTGTGTTGGGGCAAGGTGCATCGCCAGCACCAGGATAACTTCCATCGGTACATTTTCCTGCAGGTACAGGTTTATAAATGAATTTGTGCATTTTTCGTTTATGGCCTGTCCGTAAATCTGCTGCAGCTGGTTTACCAGCACGGCAATTTCCGGGTGGTCCTGTGATATCTGCAGTATTTCCTGTGCAGACAGAGCCTTTTTCTTTTTAGGTCTGGCATTTTCGCTTTCTTCTGCCATTATCAGCCCTTTGTCTGTCCAGTACAGCAGGCTGGACTGCACTGCTGCCAGTGTAATCTGCAGTGTGCGGGAAATTTCCATAGGGTCAATTTCCCCTTTTTCGATAACATACAGTATTACCTTCAGGTCATTTTCCTTTGCACTGTACAGATTTTCAAAAACAGCCATAGGAACTGTATGTCCTATGACTGCCTGTTTGAGAAGATGAAACTTCATAATTATTTTTTACCTTTTTTTGCTTTTACGCCCAGTGCTTCTCTTTCAAGGAAAACATAAACCAGAATACAGGAGCAGATACCGCCTGCACAGTAGAACAGGAACAGCGTAAGGTTGAATACGCTCATATCAATGTTGAACAGACCATTGCCGCCGGCAGACATTACAAATGCCAGCAGTACATATACAGCATATGTGATACCTACTTTTACGATTGATTTCAGACCTTTCCATTTGCTTACAAGGAATGCGATTGCAGAACAGCAGATAAAGGAGTTAAGAAAACCTGCAATTGCATATTGTGTGATAGGATTCATATAAAACCTCCAAGAATTTATAATATACTTATTAATTATAATACCAGTAAAGAATATTGTATATTTTTTTTAAGAATATGTCAATTAAAAACATTTTTCTGTTTGTGAATATTTGGTGACATTTATTGCTGAATTCCCGGCACAAAGATATAATAGTGATTAAATCACAAAAATATTGAAAAAATTTGTGCTTTTTGCTAATATGTTATCATCAAAAGTATAATAAGGAGTATAATACTATGGAATATACAAGAAGACACAGAGGCGTTTGCTCCAGAGCATCTGCAGTGGAAATTGACGAAAACGGCATCATCACAGCAGCACAGATCATCGGTGGCTGCGACGGCAATACAAGAGGCCTGGCACAGATTGTTGTTGGCCTGCCTGCTAAATTTGTTATCGAAAAATGGAAGGGCACACCTTGTATGTACAAACCAACTTCCTGCCCGGACCAGTTTGCTATCACAATTGAAGAATGCCTGGCAAAAATGGAAGCTGAAAAAGCCAACGCTTAATTTATAACCAAAACAGTCCGCAAGGGCTGTTTTTTATTTTAAATGTGAATTTTAACAACTGACGGTTGTAAAATATTGGGGTTTATGGTATAATCAGATTGATAAATCACAGGAGGCAGCTATGAAAGAACGAGTATATATTGCAATAGACCTTAAATCTTTCTATGCCTCCGTTGAGTGTATAGAGCGCGGGCTGGACCCTATGACAACCAATCTTGTGGTGGCAGACAACAGCCGCACAGAAAAGACAATCTGCCTTGCGGTGTCGCCGTCACTGAAATCCTTTGGCATTCCCGGCAGACCCCGCCTGTTTGAAGTGGTGCAGAAAGTAAAGGAAGCCAATTACAAGCGCAAGGCGGCCAACAGGTACAGACCTTTCAGAGAAAAGGCTGTGGATATAAAAGTGCTTAACAACAATCCGCAGGCAGAAATTGATTATATTACTGCCGTGCCCCGTATGGCGCTGTACCTTGAATACAGCACCAGAATTTACAGTGTCTATCTTAAATACATTGCGCCGGAAGACATCCATGTCTATTCCATAGACGAAGTTTTTATGGATGTAACCAATTATCTGGATACATACAGACTGAACCCTCACGACCTTGCAATGAAAATTATCCTGGATGTGCTGTCTGCCACAGGCATCACAGCCACGGCAGGAATAGGTACAAATCTTTACCTTGCAAAAGTTGCCATGGATATTGTGGCCAAGCATATTCCGCCGGATGAAAACGGGGTGCGCATCGCACAGCTGGACGAAATGAGTTACCGCCGCAAACTGTGGGAGCACCGCCCGCTGACAGATTTCTGGCGTGTGGGCAAAGGCTATGCCAAAAAACTGGAGGAAAACGGCCTTTATACAATGGGTGACATTGCCCGCTGTTCACTGGGAGGCAGTTATGATGTGTACAATGAAGATCTGCTGTATAAACTGTTCGGTGTAAATGCAGAACTGCTTATCGACCACGCCTGGGGGTGGGAACCCTGCACAATGGCGCATATAAAAGCCTACAGACCGGAGAATAACAGCATTGGTTCCGGCCAGGTGCTGCACGAGCCATACACCTGTGAAAAGGGCAGGATAGTGGTGCAGGAAATGCTGGACAGCCTTGCAATGGACCTGCTGGACAAAAAGCTGGTCACAAACCAGATTGTAATGACTGTGGGCTATGATATGCAGAGTCTGACAGATAAAACCATCAGTTCACAGTATGACGGTGAAATCAAAAAAGATCACTATGGCCGCTCTGTGCCAAAACACGCCCACGGCACAGGCAATATGTACCGCCACACATCATCCCTTAAACTGATTACAGAATGCGGGCTTGATCTTTTCGACAGGATAATCAACCCCAATCTGCTTATCCGCCGTGTGACCATATCCGCCTGCAATGTAATCAGGGAAGATGAAGCACAGAAAACAGCTATAAATGAACAGCTGGATTTTTTCACAGATGTAAACCGGCTTATACAGGAAGAACGGCAGGATAACATACAGCTGGAAAAAGAGAAAAAACTGCAGCAGACCATTCTTGGACTGAAGAAAAAGTACGGCAAAAATGCAGTGCTGAAAGGAACAAATTTTCAGAAAGGTGCTACTATGATGGACCGCAACGGACAGATCGGCGGCCACAAGGCATAAGGGGAAACTATGGGAAAATATGATGATATTATAAATCTGCCCCACCATACATCACAGCGCCGTCCCCGTATGTCACTGCAGAACAGGGCAGCACAGTTTTCTCCGTTTGCTGCTCTTACCGGACATAATGAAGCCATACGGGAAACACAGCGCCTTACAGACAGCAAAACAGAGCTGGACCGGGATGCCATAGAGATTATGGACAGAAAACTGAAATATCTGCAGGACAATATAAAAAACAGGCCGCAGGCAGCAATCACATATTTTGTCCCCGATGAAAGAAAAACAGGCGGCTGCTATGTTACAGCCACCGTGAATATATCAAAAATAGACAGCTATGAAAGCTGTCTTGTCACCACAGCAGGGAACAGGATTCCTGTCAGGGATATATATGCGATAGAATTATTGTAGTGATATACAATCATCTGAAAGGCAGCTTTTCTATAAACCTGTCAACAGGGGCAGCAGTTTCTCTGTTGGAAGCAATGTATAAAAATGAAACGAATCATCGTCCGGACATAAAGTATCATCCACATAAATGTTATATAAAAAGGAGCAAATCTTTTGATTTGCTCCTTTTCTGTCAGCATTATTTTGCAAGGATCTGTGGACCCTGTGGTGTATCTTTTACGATATAACCCAGTTCTGCCAGTTCATCACGGATCTGGTCAGCTCTTGCCCAGTTTTTAGCTTTACGAACTTCTGTTCTTTCAGCTACCAGGTCTTTAACCTTCTGTGGAATTTCGTCTGTTTTTCTGTTGTAAAGCAGACCCAGAACGCCAGCCAGTTCGTCAAAGATGGCTGCTGTATGTTCCAGAGTTTCTTTGTTCTGCAGTGTACCTGTTGTGTTGATGGCTGTTACCAGTTCAAACAGTTTGGACAGGGCATCGGCCGTGTTCAGGTCATCGTCCATAACAGCGATAAATTCTTCTTTCAGTCTGTCAGCAACATCTTTCAGACCTGTTTCTGTACCTGTTGTGGCACCGATAAGGAAGTCCAGATGGTCTCTTGCTGTGTACATACGTTCCAGAGAGGATTTTGCCTGTTCCATAACTTCACGTGTGAAGTTCAGCGGTGAACGGTAGTGTGCTGTCAGCAGGAAGTAGCGGATTGGTTCATAACCGAACTGGTCAGAAATATCCCTTACTGTAAAGAAGTTGTTGAGAGATTTGGACATTTTCTGGTTGTCAACGTTGATATAGCCGTTGTGCATCCAGTAACGTGCAAATTCTTTGTCAGAAGCACATTCACTCTGTGCAATTTCGTTTTCGTGGTGTGGGAAGATAAGGTCCTGACCGCCGCAGTGCAGGTCAATTGTTTCACCCAGATGTTTGCGGCTCATTGCAGAACATTCAATATGCCAGCCCGGACGGCCTTCGCTGAATGGGCTTGCCCAGTGTGGTTCACCCGGTTTTGCAGCTTTCCACAGGGCAAAGTCTGCAGCGGCTTCCTTGATTTCGCCAACTTCAATTCTTGCGCCTGCTTCCAGTTCTTCCAGTGGCTGATGGCTCAGTTTGCCATAGTCCTTGAAAGAGTGTACACGGAAGTAAACGTCGCCGTTTTCAACAGCATATGCGTGTCTTTTGTCAACAAGAGTCTGAACAATATCAATGATTTCAGGAATATGGTCAGAAACTCTTGGACGCACATCTGCAAAGCGAACATTCAGACCCTGCAGGTCGTGATAGTATTCGTCTTCATATTTTCTTGCAACAGCTTCAAAAGTAATGCCTTCTTCAATGGAACGTTTGATGATTTTGTCATCAACGTCTGTAATGTTGGAAACATATTTTACCTTGTTGCCTTTGTATTCAAGGTAACGGCGCAGTGTGTCAAAAACAACTGCCGGGCGGGCATTGCCGATGTGGATATAGTTGTAAACTGTAGGGCCGCAAACGTAGATTTTGTATTCACCTTCTACCAGTGGAATAAACTCTTCTTTTTTGCGGGTAAGTGTGTTGTAAACATTCATATGTTTCATAAAAAAGTCCTTTCCGGCTTAAAGCCTTTCAAAATTTTAAACCAAAGACCGAATATAACGAAAACCGCCCCCATTTGCCACGCGGCAAACGAAGGCGGTATAAATAACCACGGTTCCACTTCGATTTATATCTTGTGAGTCCTGTAACGGGGACAGCCGTATGCAGCTACTGCTACTTCGCCACATCTGCTTTCAAGGGCATTGGCCGGTTTATTGCATCTAAGGTGCTTTCAGCGGGTCACACCTATTCTCTGTCAGACTTTTACACCGGTTACTAGTCTTGATAATAACGCATTTGTCTATTCAACTACTGATTATAATACCACACCCCTGCAAATTTTTCAAGGGTATAAAATGTAAAACCAGTTCCTTATGAGTACATTGTACTATTAAGAAACTGGTTTGTCAATATTATTTTGCGTTTTTGATAAGGTCGATATTTGGCAGGATATACTGCATGCCGGATACAACTGTAAGCACAGCCATTATCCACATAAGCACGTTTGTTACAAATGCTATTGCATCGTAAGTAGGTTTGATAATAACACCCATAGACAGCAGTGCCATAGCCAGCAGACCCAGCATGCTTGCCAGCATCTGGAATACTGTTTTCATTTTGCCCATCATGCCTGCGGCAATAACTTTACCGCCGGCAGGGTTTGCAGCGGCAATCAGTCTGATACCGCTTACTGCAAACTCTCTTGCAAGTACAATACAGATAACAACTTCGTGGCACATACCGTTGAGACAAAGGTAAATCAGTGCCACAGTTGTCAGCAGCTTGTCAGCCAGCGGGTCCATAAATTTGCCGAAGTCTGTAACCATATTGTACTTTCTTGCAATGCTGCCATCCAGAAAGTCTGTGAAAGATGCCACTGCAAAAACAATGAGACCGATAAGGTAGCTGTATGGGTTGTCTATGTACATAAATACCATAAATACAGGCACCAGTACAAAACGCAGAAGTGTAAGTTTATTAGGTAAATTCATAATATTAAATCCCTCCACCATCTTCGATGGTTCCCATCCCTTTCACAAGGGAGGCTTTTTATTAGTCTTCAACCAGTTCGCCGTAAAGGTCGTAGATATCGCTTTCTGTGATATGTACAGTGTAGATTTCGCCAACCATTACAGGCCAGTCGCCGGAGATATAAACTTCGCCGTCAATTTCAGGTGCATCGTAAACGGAACGGCAGATAAACAGTTCGTTTTCACTGTCGTAATCGTCAACGATAACTTCAATATCCCTGCCAACCATGGCAGCCTGTTTGTCGGCCATAATGCCTGTCTGCAGCTGCATAATCAGGTCTGCACGGCGTTCTCTTTCTTCCATTGGCATCTGCTGCATTGTGGCGGCCTTTGTGCCTTCTTCTTCAGAATATGCAAAGCAGCCCAGGCGTTCCAGTCTGATGTCTTTTACAAAATCATACAGCTGCTGGAATTCTTCTTCTGTTTCACCAGGGTAGCCTGTGATAAGGCTTGTTCTGATTGTGATATCAGGCACTTTTGCACGCAGGCGGTTGATAGCAGACATAATGATTTCTGTGCCGCCTTTGCGGTTCATGCTTTTCAGCACTCTGTCATTGATATGCTGGATAGGCAGGTCAAGGTAATGCAGAACCTTTGGATTTGTGGCGATAACATCAATAACATCGTCGCCCAGTCTTTCAGGATATGCATACATAAGGCGAATCCATTCAATGCCTTCAATTTTGCTGATTTCTGTTACCAGTTCAGCCAGTTTGTTCTGTTTGTAGATATCTTCGCCATAGCGTGTGATATCCTGTGCCACAACAATGATTTCCTTTACACCTTCTTCTGCCAGCCATTTTGCTTCTTCGATACAGCTTTCCATAGGGCGGCTGCGGTGCGGACCGCGGATAAGCGGAATAGCACAGTAATAGCAACCGTTGGAACAGCCTTCTGCGATTTTCAGATAGGCATAATGTTTTGGTGTGGAAATAATTCTTTTCTTTGTAATATCAAGGTTTGTTTTTGGGCCGTAGCAGGACAGTTTTTCGCCTTTTACAACGCTTTCCATAACTTCCAGCAGTTTGTCGTGGGCACCGATGCCTACAACAGCATCAACCTCCGGCATATCTGCCATAATTTCATCTTTGTAGCGTTCTGCAAGACAGCCTGTAACAACAATTTTGAGTTTTGGGTTTTCCAGACGGGCACCCACAGCGTTGAAGATATTTTCAATTGCTTCTTCTTTTGCGCTTGTGATAAATCCGCAGGTATTGATAACACAAACATCAGCTTCTGTCATATCAGCTGTTGTTGTGTGGCCGGCTTTCAGCAGGCCGTGGGCAATAATGTCGCTGTCTACCTGGTTTTTCGGGCAACCCAGAGAAACTAATGTAACTTTCATTTAATACTCCTGTAAATCTATTTGCAAATTGTTCATCGCCTGCTTTATTTCGCCATATTTAAAGCCTTTGCGCAAAAGGGACGCAACCACCTTTTCCGGCTGTGAAAGCTTTGATGAATATTTTGTCTGTAAAAGTCTGGTTATATCATCTGTCTGATTGTCCAGCTCAAAACTTAATAATACACTATCTATAATATCTTTGTCAATTCCAAGGGAAGCCAGCTTCATTTTAATGGCTGAAAAGGACTGCTTTTTCACATTAAGCAGATATTCTGCTTTCATCTGTGCAAAGGCGGCATCATCCACCAGCCCCAGTTCTTCCATTTTGTTCACTGCGTAACGGGCGTTTTCCGGCTCGAATTTGCGCAATAATTTATCGTACAGCTCCTTCCTGGAATGCATGCGGGAGGACAGCAGGGCATAGGCTTTGTCCACTGCCTTAGTGTCCAGACTTTGCTTTGAAATACAAGCAAGCTCTTGCTGTGTAAAACAAGAGCCTATCTGTATATTGTTTTTATATAATACCACATCATCCACTGAAAACAGGAATTCTTCCCCTGCAAAAAGGGCATTGAAGCCCTTTTTTGTGCGGGTGATGTCTGTGATTTTTATATTATTCAACATCTATATCTATGTTTGCGCTTCTGCGTTTTGTAACAGGTTTTTCAGCAGGGGCATCTTCCTTTTCAGTTGCAGCTGTGCTGATAACTGTTTTGCCCGGTTTTTTCTTTTCCGGTGCAAGCGCGTTCACGCCTTTGTTCTTTGCTTCTTCAACAGCTGCAAACACCTTGTCTTCAACTTCTTTTGCAAGAGCAGGGTTGGCTTTGAAGTATTCTTTTGCATTGTCACGGCCCTGACCGAGACGGATGTCACCATAGCTGAACCACGCACCGGATTTGTTTACGATGCCCAGCTTAACTGCAATGTCAACCATTTCGCCCATTTTGGAAATGCCCTGACCGAACATAATATCAAATTCTGCTTCCTTGAACGGAGGAGCAACCTTGTTTTTAACAACTTTTGCCCTTGTTCTGTTGCCGATAACTTCACCGCCAACTTTGATAGCTTCAACACGGCGTACATCAATACGCACAGAAGCATAGTATTTCAGCGCACGGCCGCCTGTAGTGGTTTCAGGGTTGCCGTACATAACGCCTATTTTTTCACGCAGCTGGTTGATGAAAATAACGATTGTGTTTGTTTTGCCGATGGCAGATGTAAGCTTTCTCATAGCCTGGCTCATCAGACGTGCCTGAAGACCAACATGGCTGTCGCCCATTTCACCTTCGATTTCAGCCCTTGTTGTCATAGCGGCAACAGAGTCCACCACGATAACATCGATAGCACCGGAGCGCACCAGGGCTTCACAGATTTCCATAGCCTGTTCGCCTGTGTCCGGCTGTGAAACCAGCAGGGAATCAATATCCACACCAAGAGCGTCAGCATACACAGGGTCCAGAGCATGCTCTACGTCTATAAATGCAGCATTGCCGCCGGCTTTCTGTGCTTCTGCAGCCACATGGAGAGCCAGGGTTGTTTTACCGCTGGATTCCGGTCCGTAGATTTCAACGATACGGCCTTTTGGCAGACCGCCTATACCAAGGGCAAGGTCCAGAGAAAGTGAGCCTGTGGAAATGCTGTCCACATTCATTGTTACATTTTCGCCCAGGCGCATAACAGCACCTTTACCAAATTGTTTTTCTATATTGGCCAGCGCAGTCCGCAGAGCCTTTTCTTTATCAGTTGCCATATTCTTTTTCCTTCATATTATGTGTTTTACAACTATCAGTTGTTATTTTACTACTATATTACCATATAAAATGATAAGATTCAAGTATTTATTTAATATAATTTACAGTTTTTGCACTATTATTCCCCTTGGGTTTCCTGCTGTGTCCACAATTTCTTTTATGATTTTGTATTCTTCATCAAACAGCAGCTGGCGCACCTGTTTTGCCTGGTCATAACCATATTCAAAAATCAGATATCCACCCTCATTCAGAGCAGGTTTGTAGTAATGGGAAATAAATTTATAAAAGCGCAGGCCTTTATCCGGTGCAAACAGGGCTGTGGCAGGTTCAAAAGAAACTTCTTTCTGCAGTTTGCCCTGCTGATCCGGGTTGATGTAAGGCGGATTGGAAATGATTACATCAAAAGTTTCCTCTTCCACCACCCAGTCATAGTTGAACACATCGCCCATTACGGGCAGTACCCGCAAGCCTGTTTTTTCGATATTTCTTTCCAGATATTTATAGGCTTCAGGATATTTTTCCAGCGCCATAACATTTGCGTGTGGGCAGTAGCGTTTTATCGCCAGGGCAATTGCACCGCTGCCGGAGCACAGGTCCAGCACATTGGGATTGGCAAATTTATTTATATATTCAAAGGCGGCATAGCACACATCTTCCGTGTCCTGGCGGGGAATAAGCACTCCTTCGCCCACTTCAAGGTCCAGGTCAAAAAACTGCCAGCTGCCCAGGATATACTGCAACGGATAGCCCTCCCTGCGCTTGTGGCACAGCTCATACAGCCTTACTTCGTCTCTGTCTCCCACTTGATAGTCCGGACCCAGTTCCAGCCTTGTTTTGCCGAAAATATGTTCCAGCAGAAGGTTGGCTTCAAATTTAGGGTCGCAGTTTTCGTTCTGTGACAGTATTTCTGTCATTGATTTAAAAACAAAATTCAGATTATTCATTGATTTCTTCTTTATTCACTATAGTTTCCGGCAGAAGGGCATTTACAGATGCAATTGCCACCTCTATCATATCATCGTCCGGCTCGTTTGTTGTCAGTCTCTGGAACCACAGGCCAGGGGCTGCCAGCAGCTTTGTGCAGGCGTTTGTATGGCGGCCTGTAAAGCGGAGAATTTCATAGGAAATACCTACCACTACAGGCAGGAAAACCACCTTCATAAGTGCACGGCTGACAGTACCTTTCCACGGTACAAAGGAAAACACAACAATGCTTACAATAAGGATTATAAACATAAAGCTGGTACCGCAGCGCGGGTGGAAACGTGTGTGTCTGCGCACATTTTCCACAGTAAGGTCTTCGCCGGCTTCGTAGCAGGCTATGGTTTTGTGTTCTGCACCGTGGTAGCAGAAAACACGTCTGATTTCTTCCATTTTGGAAACCAGCCACAGATACAGAACAAAAATCGCCAGTTTGGCAATGCCTTCCACAACTGTTTTAAAGCCACCCAGCGGAATAACCTTGTCCAGCAGACCGGCTATTGTGGTTGGAAGCACCATAAACAGCACAAGAGCCAGCACACTGCCAAGTATACCTGCAATCATTGCAATAATTTCGCCGCTTTTTTCACCAAAGTGTTTTTTTACCCAGCGGTCAAAGGCATCTTCTTCAAATTCGCCGTCCATAGATATATCTGCAGAGTGCATAATGCATTTGTAACCTGTCATAAGACTGTCAAAAAAGTTCATTATGCCGCGCAGCACAGGCACTTTGCCGAATTTTACCTTGTTGTTGTCAAAAACCTGCACATCAATGCCGCCGTCCGGCTTTCTTACTGCAATTGAATACTTTTCCGGGGCTTTCATCATTATCCCTTCAATAAGGGCCTGTCCCCCTATGGATACTTTTTTATCTGCCATTATTTTCCTTTCATAGAGCGTATGGTGTGGAGAGTAAAACTCATTTTTGTGTACAAACCATATTCGCTTTCAACATTGAATTCGCCCCCGTGGGCTGTGATAATCTCTTTTACAAGGGCAAGACCGATACCGCTGCCGCGTTTTGCACCTTTGCCTTTGTAGAATTTCTGGGTAACCTTTTCAAGGTCTTCCCGGTGTATACCCTTGCCGTTGTCCTGTACAGAAACTGTGACAAGGTTTTCTTTTTTGTCGTTGTCTATAATTATTTCAATTTTACCGCCCTGCGGTGTGTATTTGATGGAGTTGTCCAGCAGGTTTACCATTACCTGCTTCAGACGGGACCTGTCACCATATACAGGGATGATATCGTCTGTCTCTGTATAGGTCAGTTCAATGCCGTTCTGCCTGCAACGGGGGGTGAACATAATGGCCACTTCTTCAATTTCTGCAAAAAGGTCCATTTTTTCTTTGGTCAGTTTGATATCCGCATTCTGCAGACGGGAAAAGTCCAGCAGATTTTCCACCATCGAATACAGTCTTTCAGTTTCGCTTAATATAATCTGTGTGCCTTTTTCAACTGTGGCGGTGTCAGCACCGTTGTTACTCATTGTCTCTGCCCAGCCTTTTATGGCTGTAAGTGGAGTGCGCAGTTCATGCGATACCGAAGAAATAAATTCGTTTTTGATTTCATCACTGCGGCCCAGTTCTTCCGCCATATTGTTGATGGTGTCACACAGCTGGCCTATTTCATCGTTGTAATTGTTTTCAATTCGCACGCCGAACTCACCTTTTGATATCTGCGCAGCGGTTGATTCAATCTCCCTTATAGGGTAAACAATACTGCGCACAAAATACATACCGGACATAACGCTGAAGGCGATAATGGCCATAAACATCATAGCGGCAAAGGCGGCCAGTATATTTATCTCACCGTCTACTTTTTCAAGGCTTGTAACCAGACGGATGGCATATATACTGTCCATAGCCGGCTGTATTATACAGGTGGCTGTAAGCACCTTTTCTCCCATCTGTGTGCGGTACACGTTGGTGGAAATGCCGTCCGGTGCAGACTGGGCTTTGCGCACATCTTCCATATGCATATCATCACTTGGCACAAAGCCTGTGGATGTGGCAAGGATATTTCCGTTTGTGCCGATGAACATAAATTCAAATTTATCCTTTTCGGTAAACTGTTCGCTCATTCGGTACAGCATGCCTGTGCGTTCGCTGTCTGACAGGCGGGACGAGGCTGTCAGTGTGCCGTTTATGGTGTTTATTCTGCTCAATATGGCATTTTCAGCTGCAGAATAATAGGAATTGCGCACAAAAATCATAAGGAAGCCAACCGCCAGGGTCAGAACGATTATGGTGGTTGTCAGGCTGCCTTTTATCCATCTTTTTGTGATACTGCTGTTGTTCATATACTTTCTCTGTCTTGTTTATACGCTCCAGCGGTAGCCATAGCCCCACACAGTAACTATATACTGCGGACTGGACGCATCTTCTTCTATCTTCATTCTCAGACGGCGGATGTTTACATCCACTATCTTGATATCTCCGTAATAGTTTTCGCCCCATACACCTTCAAGGATTTTTTCCCTGACAAGGGCAATGCCTTCGTTGCGGAAAAACAGTTCCATAATGCTGAATTCCACACTGGTAAGGTCTATAACCTGGTCGTTTTTTTGCAGGATGCGGCTGCGCAGGTTAAGTGTGAAAGGGCCGGAAACCAGCACATCTTCAGACGGCTGTGGTTTTTCATCCTTTTTCAGCCTGCGCATAAGGGCGGAAATTCTTGCCATCAGTTCGTTTACGCCAAATGGCTTTGTGATATAATCGTCAGCACCTACGGACAGGGACACAACCTTGTCCTGTTCCTGGCTTTTGGCTGACAGCATTATAATGCCTATTGCATCTGACTGTCTGCGCAGATATTCACACAGGGAAATGCCGTTCATTCCCGGCAGCATAATGTCCAGCAGGGCAATATCAAAATTGCCGCTGGTGCTGTCCCATATTTTCTGTGCCTGTTCTGCGCTGGTCCGGCGGGTAACACTGTGGCCGGCCATAGTAAGATTGAGCTCTATAACTTCGCCGATATTGTCTTCGTCTTCAACAACCAAAATTCTTGCCATATTACTTCTCCTGTTTTATATTCATAATGCCTGCGGTGATGTAGGTTCGCTGGTCCCGGGTAACATCTGCGGCAAATGTGATTTTAATCTGCTGTGTGCCTACATTCACGACAATCCGGTCCGGGTCATCTTTGTTGCTGTAACCGGCTGAAAGCAGACTGCATTCCATAATCTGATAATCGTCAGAAATCCTGTAAACCTGCCAGGTGTCTGCATCTGTGCCGTAGCGCAGTGACAGAAGGTTCTGCCATGAATCCGGCAATGGGAAAAACAGACCTGTTTCTGCTTCACAGAAACCATAGTACTTTCTTTCCGGTTCCGATGTAAGGAAGCCGGTCCACTCCATAAATTTAAGATTTTCCGGCATCTGTGAACCTGTGTCAATAACTGTAGGTGTTTCCAGATATCCGTCAGAGTCGATATCCTTGCTGATAAGGTTGTAATCATACACCCATCTTTTCTGTACCACATCCGGGGAAAGGATGTTGTGCAGGTTGTAATCTTCAAAATACATCCGCTGTGTGTACACGCGGTAGTATACATCTGTATAGTCTATAAGTATAGCATTTTTGTCTGAAAAATCATTTTTGCTGAATGCAATGTTGGTAACCCTTGCATTTGGCACAGAAATCCGGCGCAAGGCCACTGAAGTCAGCACAGGACTGCCGTGGCAGCTGAGAATGCGCACCTGTGTGCGCTGATTGTCTGCGTTGATGCCTGCATACACGATATCACTGATGCTGTCACCTGTAACATCCTGCACCATAAAATCCTGACAGGACTGTGTCTGCACCTCTCTGATTGCACCCTCTGCCGGTGAGTATACCGAAAACAGTTTTTCACTGCTGTCTGAAAATGTATATCCTGCGATAATCTGGCTGTTGCCCGACCGGTCCAGCGGAGAAAAAACAATTTTATACACTTCACTGCCATAGCCTTCGGCGTCATAAATCAGCTGCCAGCCTGTTTCTGTGGCAGAGAGTACGGCAATGCGCACATTGCCGCCTTTGTTTGGGGCGCTGTACAGCACAACAGCTTCCTGTCTGCCGTCTGCAGAAAGGTCCACCACCTGCACAGGTGAGATATTGCTGCCCTGTTTTGGGTATTTCAGAATTACATCCTCTCCCAGATGCTCTGTAATGCACCGCACGATTTCACTTTCTCGCTGTGACAGCTTTGGTGAAGACAGCAGGTTTATTATATTGTCTTTGTCTGCAATGCCGCTGCAGCCTGTCAGCATAAGCATTGCCATAATCAAAGCAAGCAGTTTTTTCATATCCAATCCTTTATTGCAAAAATGCGCATATATATTATATTTTATCACTAAAATACAAATAATCCAATACTCATTACAACTATTCCTGTTATTATACCATACAAAGTGTGTTTAATGTTTGATAGTCTGACAGAATCCGGAATAAGTTCACATATTGCAGTCTGGCACATAATGCCTGCAATAACCGGCATAAGTCCGTTGATAAAATGTATATTGATTATACTGTGCAGCACGCAGTATGCCAGAATTCCACCAACCGGCTCTGCCATACCGGCCATAAAAGCCTGCATAAATGCCTTTTTCCTGCTGGCTGTCACATACAGCACGGGGGAGGCTATGGCCATACCCTCCGGCAGATTGTGCAGTGCCACTGCCAACGCCAGCCTGATGCCGGAGGAAATATTTTCTGTGGTGGAAAAAACTGTCAGCATTCCTTCCGGAAGATTGTGTATTATCATTACAAGTGTTGTCAGCAATGCCATACGGCGGGCAGAGGCCTTTGACACATCTTCATAATGCATTGCAGGGACGGCAAATGACGAAATTGCCATACCTACCACCCAGCCGCAGGCAAAAAGTGATGCCACTGCCCTGAAAGCATAAAATGCATTCATATATACAAAATATTTGCCATAGCTTTCCGGAATAAGGTCAAAAAAGGAAACTGTCAGCATTACACCGGCGGCAAAGCCCTGGGCCTGTGCCATCTTTTCTGTGGTAATATTTTTACCTGATATTACAATCAATGCCCCCACCGCTGTGGACAGGCCTGCAAAAGTACTGATAATTATCGGATAAAACATAAAGCACTCCATATATTTTTATTACAATATATGCTTATTCATCCGGTTTTATCTGTCCGGGCAAAATCAAAACGGCTATGATTTCATAGCCGTTTTTGTATTACTGTTTTTTTGGCAGGTTTATACTGCTTACTTTTTCTGAAATAAATTCCTTTATGCCGTTTACATCCGGCAGATTTATCTGTGGCAGGTTTATCATGTTTTTGGCAAGGGCCTTTACCAGTTCCTTGGCCACGGTTTTCACTTTTTCTGCCACTTCCGGTTCAATATTTTTAAGGGTGTCTGCAAATGTGTCCATTTCCCTGATTGCCATTGCAGGCCATTCTGTAAAGCTGGATACACCCGGAGATGCTATAACAGTGAAAATGGTGTCTATAAACAACTCCCTGTCTTCCCGGCTGAGTGTTTTCATAAGGTCGTACATGGCAAACACAATCTTGTTGGCACCGGTTTTCAGCTGGTCGGAGTATGCAAAATCATTGTCTGTGATTTCCCATGAGAATGGGTCGTGCTGCATAATGCCCATACGGTCACTTTTTACCACGCTGTGCTCACCGCTGCTGAAGATAAGCCCAAACAGGGATGCCTGGGGCACAGTGGTCTGGACAAGACCGGACACATCGTTGTATTCTTCCAGCTGCTGTATTTCCACAGACAGCCCCGGGCCGTCGTGGTTGAAAACAGTGATTATCCTGTCAGTTATTTCCTGTGGTGCAAATGCCGCAGCAAACAGAGCAAGGTTGCCGCCTTTTGAGTGGCCGCCTATATAAATATCGCCGCCAAGACGGGCCGCCACAGTCTGCAGATAATGCACAGCAGAAATCTGCCCCGGAATAACAGACCGGAAGAACATATTGAAATCCTCTTTCCAGCCCACAATTGTGGAGTCTGTGCCGCGGTATGCCACATAAACCTGATTTGACGGCAGGATAAATGTCATTGCACAGAACTGTTTTTCCAGCTTTTCATCAATATTGTCGATAAAATAATTGATTCTGATATTTCTGTATCTTGGGCTGGCGCACAGGGCGTTCAGCAGTTTGCGGTTGCTTTTTGCGTCGCGCACATCGTGCAGCAGGGCATCAAAATGTTCGGCCCTGTACAGGTCGCGGACAAATACAGGCTCGTCATCATTTTCCACCCCGGGAACAATACAACCCAGGTTCATATATGCCAGCTGGGACAGCACAAGAGAGTCCACAGGGCCAAAGGGCAGCTGTTCAAAGGTGGACATACAGTTCTGGGCGTATTCAATTATTGAAATTGTTTTTTCTTTTTTTGCAAAAGGGAAATCCTTTGCCTGCAAATTTTCGTTTATATGTTCATTACTCATAATCTGGTCTGTAACCCCGCATCAAAAAGACTTTTCGGATTGTGGCGCGCCACACTGAGGGCAAGGCCCATGGCGCAGTAGGTAACGATTACACTGGTGCCCCCTGCAGAAAACAGAGGCAATGTAATGCCGATAACCGGCAGCAGTGAAACATTCATACCTATATTTATAAAAGTCTGTGCCAGCAGCATACCGAAGATACCCACACAGATAAATGTGCCGCGGCCGTCTGCACTGCGGCGTGCAATGCCAAGAATGCGCAGCCACAGGAACATTATCAGCAGCAACACTGCAACAGTGCCGATAAAGCCCAGACTTTCAGCGATAAATGAAAACATAAAGTCGTTGTAGGCCAGCGGTGTGGCATTGTGGTTGTCCACAAGAAAACCTTTGCCAAAAATTCTGCCGGAACCTATGGAGATTTTGCCCATGTTCTGCTGCCACATTACAGATGAATATTCTTCCGGATAGAAAAGGCCGAGAATACGGTTTTTCTGATACGGGTCAATTTTGTCTGTCATCCACAGCACAGGAAATGCCACCCCCACACCGGCAAAGCACATGCCGATTATTTTGGGGCTGATGCCGGCGGCAAAAAACATACAGGCTATCATGATTGCGTAGATAATCAGCGTGCCCATATCCTTCTGTATTGCCACGAATGCCATAGGCACACAGGCTATGCCGATAAGTTTTATTATTACCTTTATCTCATCAATATTGTTTCTGTATTTTTCAAAGAAATAGGACAAAGTGAGAATTGTACTGATTTTCAGCACCTCACTTGGCTGTATTGTAAGCCCCAGAGGCAGCTGTATCCAGGCTTTGTTTGTGGTGCCCGGAGGGGCAAAACCGATAAACATGCACAGAATCATCAGTCCGATACAGGCGGCAAGGTGGAATTTCCACAGTTCACACAGCTCCTTGTAATCCACAAATGAGATGATGACAGCCAGCACAATGCCGATAATGCTGGCTATCCGCTGTACAATAACAGGGCGCACTGTGTCCAGCAGATTCATATGCACAAAAATTGAATACATTGAAAAAACAGACAGTGCACTGCAGGTGGCACAGATGGCAATAAACACCATATCTGTTTCATTGATAATCTGTTTAAATCTGTTCAAAGTCAGTCTCCATCTATATAAATATATTGAAAATTCATCTTTTTTATAAGTATACCATAAAAATCTTAAGATTCTATTAAATATTATGCTTTAATACTTGAAATTTTTGTGTTATGATAATTAGAGATATTGATTATAACATATTTTACGGAGATGTAAATTGAAAAGTTTTATTACAAATTCAAAAGAAGAGACAATTGCCCTGGCTGAAAAGCTGGCAGGCTGTCTTGAAAATCACGATATAATTTTTTACATCGGCGGTCTGGGTATGGGCAAAACTGCCTTTACACAGGGGCTGTGCAACGGTCTGGGCATTGATGCTGATGTAACCAGCCCCACATTTGCCATAGTAAATGAATACTACGGAAACCCGCTGAGTGTATTCCATTTTGATATGTACAGGATTGAAAACGAAGACCAGCTGTTCAACATAGGCTTTGATGATTATCTGGACTATGACGGTGTGCTGGCTATCGAATGGAGCGAAAACATTGCTGATTTCTTCAGCGAAAACAACATCACTGTAACATTTGAAAAACTGGGTGAAACAGTGAGAAAAATCACTATAGAAGGGGTGGATTGCAATTGGTAATTCTTGGTGTTGACTGCTCATCAAAGCAGAGCAGTGTGTGCATTGTGAAGGATGACAGGGTGATTTTTACTGCAGTGCAGGCTACAAACACCACACATTCACAGAACTTTCTGCCTATGATACAGGGTGCGCTGACTGTGTGCAGTATGACCCCAAAGGATATCGACATTTATGCCGTTACCCTTGGCCCGGGCTCTTTTACAGGACTGCGCATAGGTCTGGCAGCCATCAAGGGTATGGCAAGCGCCGGCAATACTCCTTGCGTGGGAGTGTCCAGCCTGAAGGCACTGGCTAAATCCGTGGATTTGGACGGTATAGTTATTCCTGCTTTTGACGCCCGCAGAAAACAGGTATATGCCTGTGTAATGGACGGGGACAATGTGATTTGCGATGATTTCTGCCGGGATGTAAGCATCCTGGAAAAATATATAAAAGAAGCCGGCAAGGCTGTGTATTTTGTTGGCGACGGCAAGACTTTGTGCTATAATACATACAGTGGCTATGATAATGTAACACCAAACAGTATCGAAATGCCGTGTATTGCACAGGGGGCCTGTCTGCTGGCAAAGGCAGAATATGATGCAGGCAGGGCACAGACTCATTTTGAACTGAGCCCAAGCTATTTAAGATTATCCCAGGCAGAAAGAGAATTGAAAGAAAAAACGGAGGCACAGCAATGATTGTTTTAGCAGCTGACCATGGCGGTTATTTATTGAAAGAAGAAGTTAAGAAACATCTTGACGCAAAAGGTGTGGAATATGTAGACGTTGGCACACATAACGGTGAAAGCGTTGACTATCCTGATATGGCCAGACTGGCCTGTGAAAAAATCCAGTCCGGTGAAGCAGAAAAAGGCATTATATTCTGCGGCACAGGTGTGGGTATTTCCATTGCAGCAAACAAAATGAAAGGCATCAGATGCTGTGTGTGTTCTGATACATTCAGTGCAAAATACACACGTCTGCACAATGATGCAAACGTGCTGTCAATGGGCGGCCGTGTTGTAGGCCCTGGTCTGGCATGTGAAATGGTGGACCTGTTCCTTGAAACAGAATTTGAAGGCGGCAGACACGCAAGACGTGTTGAAAAACTGGCACAGCTGGAAGAAAACTGGAAATAAAATAACCAAGGCACCCGGAAGGGTGCCTTTTTTATCGGTATGTATAATACAGTTGAATCTGTTCAGCAAATTGGGATTTGGCAAACAGATCAGGATATAATAAAGCCTCCCTTGTGAAAGGAAGGCGTCACGGCAAAGCAGTGACGGAGGAATCGCATTACCACAAAAGCAGAGTACTGTCAGTCTGAACAGGCTATGCCTGTGAAGAATCTTTGCGGTTGTAAACTGCAATAAGTTTATTCTTTTATGATAATTATATAAACAACTATTACTTTTATGTATTTGTAAACTTTTTGACGCTGCGCTGGCGTTACTTTTGGCGCAAAAGTAACCATACCCCTTCGGGGCACGCGAAACGTGGGGCGTTACGTATCGCCCCACACCCCTAGCGTCGCACAGTGTGTGGAATGCTGCGTCTGCTACAAATCGCGGAAATTTGAAACCTTATTCGCTTCGCTCATTCGCTCGACAAATTTCTTCGCGATTTTCACAAAAATATTTCAACCTGCTAAAGCCCTTGAAATATTTTTGCTCTCCGCAGACTACGCTATTATTATTCGGGGAAAGTATTTCCCCGAACCCCTTTCTGTTCGTCAATTTCAAATTTTCCAATTACATTTATTATATCAAAATTCAATCATATACACAACAGTCACGCTATGTTTATAACCTTTCTTTATTTTTTAAGCCGTCAAAATTGCAGTATGGCAGATATTTATAATATTCTGTATAGACAATTGACAAATACAACATAATTGCAGTATACTGAAATGTAGTTTTTGCGGCTTAATCATCAGTAAGCCGCTTGTTCTGTAGATTTGGTTAGTTTGCGCTAACCGAATCTCTTTTCAAATAATCAGGAGATATGAATATGACAAAGATTGATATTTTTTCCGGCTTTCTCGGCGCAGGAAAAACAACACTTATAAAGAAACTTATATCAGAAGCATACAGCGGTGAAAAGCTGGTGCTGATTGAAAACGAATTTGGCGATATCGGCATCGACGGCGGTTTTCTGCAGGATGCAGGTGTGAACATCACAGAAATGAACTCCGGCTGTATCTGCTGCAGCCTGGTGGGGGATTTCGGCAAAGCACTGAAACAGGTACTGCGCGACTATACACCGGACCGCATTGTTATTGAACCATCCGGCGTTGGCAAACTGAGCGATGTTATCCGGGCAGTACAGGATGTGAAAGCTGATATTCAGCTGAACGCAATTGCAACTGTGGTTGATGTGAACAAATGCAAAATGTATATGAAAAACTTTGGCGAATTTTTCAACAACCAGATTGAAAGTGCACACACCATCATCCTCAGCCACACAGCTAAAACCACAGATGCCAGACTGTCAAATGCAGTAGAACTTATCCGTCAGCACAACGCTGATGCTGATATTCTTACAACTGACTGGGATCAGCTGACAGGCCCACAGATTTTGGAAATGCTGGAAAAGAAAAACACACTTTCTGCAGAACTGGAAAAGCTGGCCGGCGAAGTACATCACCACCACGATCATGGTGAAGAATGCACCTGCGGC
>JAFULT010000021.1 GCA_017483145.1 Oscillospiraceae bacterium
AAACAGGCCACGGTCACACAGTCTTTTCAGCATTGTATATGTTGTGGTGCGTTTCCAGGCAAAAGCTGTTTCACACAGCTCTGTCAGTTTTCTTGTTGTCATAGGGGCATTTGCCCATATAATATCAGCCAGTCGCTTTTCCATTTCACCCAGTTTATATTGTTCCATAAAATTTCCTCCTGTCTAATACTATTAGACTGGTTATAGTCTAACACTATTAGACAATACAGTCAACCCATTTAACAGTTTGTTTACAAAAATTACAAATTTAAAAGAGCAGGGGATACCTGCTCTTAAATAATTACGTCATTTCTGTCCGTAAACAAACTCTATTCCATTATCACAAAGAACTCAAGCTGTTGTTTTCCGGCCTGTATAATATAGTGGCTGTCACTGATGTATGAAACTGTTACTTGCTGATCAGTTTTATACACTGTGCTGTTTAACTGTTTGTCGTTTTTATCAACAGTGATCAGGTTGATTTCTTTGTTTTTTTCAGGTACATAAAGTTCTAATCCTATATTGGTTTCTTCAGTGACCAGATAGTATTCTTTGGTGGTTTTATTGTATTCTATATCATAATCGCCACTGTCAAGAATACGTAATTTAGAGTCGTTTAACTTAAGAACAAGTAAACTGTACAAAATGAGACCAACCAATGAAATTACTTTAAACCATCTGTTTCCGGTGATGAAATCAAAAGTTATGTATGATTTTATATTTAAAATATTGTCAACCAATCCAAAGACAGTTCTGTTATATGATTTTTTCTTTTCTTTTTCTGTAAATTGATGACCACAGGCTTTGCAGTAGTCGGCTTTCATAATGTTTTCAGTTTTACAATTTTTACATTTCATAAACAGCACCCCATTAAGCTGAATGTCCAACAGATTGGATAAAATCATCCACTATGTAATATTCACCATCTATTACAGCAAACACAAAATAATGATGTGTATTCATAAATCTGCCTTCAACCTGTTCTACAACTTTTATATTGAAATCTGCAGTAAAAGTTTCAAATCCCTTTTTTTCCAGTTCCTGGCTTGCTGTCATTGATGAATGACGATTATATAATCCCAAATTAACACTGTCTAATCTTATAAAGCCGTTACATTCATCCGGAAGGGTGAGAACATCCCTGTAAAGATTAAGGTCGTCTTCATTAGGAAGATGGTATTCATAAGGAGAAAGGTCACCGCCGGTAAAAACAGCATTGATATAATCCGTCATCAGTGCTACCAGTTTGGTTTCGTCTACAACAATAGGCCATTCATACTGTTCATTTTCACTGAAACTGTTTATTTTACTTTCTGCAATAAACAACTGTCCGTCTATTTCTACAACAGAAAATGCAACTTCACGGGTATATACTTTTTCAGCCGATGCAGCGTCTTCAATATATTGTTCTTTTATATATTCAGCAACATTGTAACCTCTTTTATGTAATTGTCCGCTAAGCTCCAAAATAAATTCTTCTGGTTTACTGATAATTTTGCTTGTGGAACTGCGTAATATAAAACTGGATGTATCAAGAAAGCGTTCATCATAAAGTACTTCATAGTTGCCCTTGATTTCAAAATCAGAAGGAAAGCACAGTCCAAATGAAGAACCGCTTGGGTCTATGTTTTCTTTACTTATTATCCGCAGATAGTCATTGCATATATTTCGAACTGCAGTTTTATCAAGCGCAATAAGAGAGTTATTGTTTATATTGCTATCAGAATTATTTATTTCCAAAGCGGCGGTAATATATCCAGGTTTATCTGCGTCACGGTATTTTTCAATATATGGTTCACTTGCATATACAGTTATACCTGCGGCGAATATTATGGCAATTGACATTACTGTTCCATAAAGATGTGACAGGATAAAGTTTTTTATTGCGTCAAACAGGGAAGATTCAGCATCGCCTTTCAGCTTGTCTTTTGTGTGGGAGATTAACCAATCAACAAACCGGTTTTCTTCTTCAATCTGTTTTTTACCGCATTTGGGGCAAAACTTGGACTGGAATTTTATTTCACTGCCGCACCATATACAAAATTGTTTTTGAGATATATTTTTTTCTGTATCCATACTTTTACTCCGGTAGGTTTATTGTCTTAATTATAATAAATGTGAAAAAAATAATCAATGTTATAAAAAATAAAACAGCAGAGTATCTGCTGTTTTATATAAGTAGTCAATTGTACTGATTATATTTTTCTACAATGTAATCGAAGGATTTTTGCAATTCAGTAATACCTGTTGGCAATGGTTTATCGGGATTAATATTTTTCCACCACAGAATATGAAAGCGGAGGTATCTGTGAAGTTCGTTTATATATGCCTCTACACCCATACAATAATCCAGTTTTGCAGAAATTGTTTCATTTTCGGCTTGTTCAATTGATTTTTTTATTTCGAGCTCAGCATTCTTCTTGAGTTTAAGATTTGACTTTCTTTCATCAATAAAAAAGCATACACTGTAAAAAATGTAATAAATGCCTAAAGCTACAAAACTAAATGGTTCAATGTTGGCGTCTGAAAAAGTAGAATAAGCAGACATTACAGAGCAAAGGCAGATGGCCATTGTAACAAGTCCGTTACCAGGGATTTTAGTGAAATAAAAATCCTCAGACGCTTCTTCCATAATAATTTTTGTCATAGACATAACCAAAATACCAGAAATACCCATCAGTAAAGAGATAATCCGACGAATCCAAAAACTATTATTTATTAAAAAAGAGAGAAAATCAGGCACAACAGGCAATGCATTTCCACCGGACAGAAGAAGAATGAGACCAAGGGCAGCAAACCGGAAACTGACAGGAGACATGTGAGATGTTTTTTTACTTTTTTCGGGCTTGCTGTTTTTGATTTTATTTTCTTTTTCAGAAAGCTTTTCTATTTCTTTCAGTTTTTTATTTGAAAGTTTCAATTGTTTGCCAAAATAACCGATACCTTTCATAAAACCGAAAGATTTGTCCATTTCTTTAAAATAATCTCCATCAATTGGCTTTATGTTTTTGGCACCATACCAGTTCATTTCACTGCCTGGGAAATAACCTATTGTTTTATAATTGTGAAGATATTCATCAACGGTAGCTTCCATATCAAGGTAATCCTGATG
>JAFULT010000171.1 GCA_017483145.1 Oscillospiraceae bacterium
AGGCCTGCACCGCCACGGCGGCGACTGCGGGATTTGTCCGCACGGAAAAACGGCTTGTGCACATTTTCCAGTGTTTCACGGGACATACCTATGCCTGTGTCTTCTATTTCAATAACAACATTTTCATTTTTAGTTTTTGCAGATATGGACACTCTTTTTATTGGCGTATCCGCGCAGGCATTAAGGGCGTTATCCACCAGATTGCCGACAAGGCTTTCAAACAGCAGCCTGTCCCCTCTTATTTCAAGATAAGACGGGCATTTTACAGACAGATAAATATTGTCTCTCTGCGCTTTAATCGAATATGATTTAGCAATATCATTCAGCAGGTCTGCCACATTTACCGGTGTGGTGCGGTCTGCATTTTCATTGCGCAGACGGGTAAAGGACAGCACACCTTCGCTTAATTTCTGCATTCGGTCTGCCTGTCTGTCTATGACATTCAGTGTTTGGTAATATTCTTCGTCAGTCAGTTTTGCGGCCTGCATATACTCAACATAGCCGCGGATAGCCGTCAGCGGTGTGCGCATTTCGTGGGATAAGTCATCTATCAGACACTGTTTGTCATTTGCCATTGTTTCAAGACTGTTCATCTGGTCTGTGATTCTGTCTGCCATAAGGTTGAAATTTCGCGCTGTATCCCCCAGTTCATCCTTTGACATTTCTTTTATGCGGACAGAGTAATCCCCTTCACCAAACTTTGCAGCAGCATTGCTGATGGCTATAAGGGGTCTGGTAAGCTGATTAAGTGAAAAATACAGCACCACAGAAATAATAAATGAAAAAATAACGGACAGCACCACAACAACGCTGATGGTATCGTGCCAGTCATCAAACAGTGCCTGTACAGAAAAGCCAGTGATTACATTGTAATTGTCGAAAGGTGCAGGCAGCTTTGAAAAAGCAAGAAAGGTTTTTATGCCGTTTACTGTGTCTATTTTATAGCTGATTTTCAGCGGGTCATTGTTGATAAACTGTATTTTTTCTTCAAAGGAAGAATAGATATATTCGTCATTGTCGGTTTCCACCTGCAGCAGAATACCGTTGGCTTTCTGTCTCGCACCGTGTTGTTTTATGATAAGTGGAATACTCTGCGGACGTGATGAATACACCACCTCCACATCAGAAATAATCTGCTGCAGAACTATGTTGTTCTGTATCAGCAGATTTTCTTCCTGTGCTTTTATGTTTTTGCTGTTCTGTATGGCGGCAACAGAAAATATACCGCCGTTAAAGAAAATTAAGAAAATAATCAGAATGTAAAAGTACAGCTTCTGACGATAGTTCAGTTTCATTTGTCATACTCCAGTCTGTAGCCGTATTTGTAAACTGTGGCTATCTCTTTTTCAAGGTTGCATTTTTTGCGCAGTTTCTGTATATGTACATCAACTGTGCGGTTGTCACCTTCAAAGTCAAAGCCCCAGGCAAGTTCAATCAGCTTTTCACGGGACAGGGCAAGATTGCGGTTAAGCACCAGTGCTTCCAAGAGATTGAATTCCTGTAAACTAAGAGAAACCGGATTTTCACCCACTTTTACACTGCGGCTGTTAAGATTTATTGTACAGTTGTTTATTTTGAAAACTGTTGTGTTTTTCATAGTGCGGCGAAGGACATTTTCCACACGGGCCAGCAGCACCAGCATATCAAAAGGTTTGGTAATATAGTCATCTGCGCCAAGTGATAAACCTGTCAGCTGGTCGGTAAGGGACTGTTTGGCCGTAACAAATATTACAGGTGTGTCCTTATCCAGCTTCTGTTTTACTTCAAAGCCACTCATACCGGGCATCATCACATCCAGCAATACAAGGTCAAATTCATTGTCATTGATTGCCGCCAGTGTGTCTGTGCCTGTATAGGTCTGCATAACCTTGTGGCCGACCATTGTGAGATTTTTGGCTATAAGTGTGTTTATAACTTCTTCGTCTTCTGCGATTAATATATATGCCATAGTTATTCTCCGTTATATAAACATAAAACATATTATGATAATTTTATCATATAACAGAGTTGTTACCAAGTTGTAAAAAAGCTGTCAGAAAATCTGACAGCTTTTTCTATTCTGTATATGCCCGGCGCAGAATGCCAAGGGCTTTTGTTTCCAGACGTGAAACATAACTGCGGCTGATGCCCAGTATTTCACAAACCTGCTGCTGTGTCATAGGCCGTGCGCCGCCTATCCCATAGCGCAGGATTATAATCTGTCTTTCCCTGCCGGATAATTTTTCTGCTATAAGGCGGAGAATTTCCCGCCTGCTTTCCTGTTTTTCGCACCAGGTATCAATTTCAAAATCATCCTGCAGGCTGTCTTTCAGGGACAGCTGGCTGGAATCATTGTTTACATCCAGATTTTCATCAAGATAAATAAGATTTTCATTCTGTTTCTGTTTTCTGAAAGACATCAGTATTTCATTTGCTATCCTCCCCCCAATGCGTTTTTGATGCACTGAGGGGTTCAGTTTTTTCCAGGCGTTCATCCTCCATATCGTCATCATCATAATCTACGTCGGAGAAGTCCACCAATTCCTCGGTTTCCTCATCATCTTCGGTATTATCGGATGCGACAGCAGCAATTTCCGGATACTCGATTTCATCATCCCTGACACCAAACAGAATGACATGGGCATTGACACCATCCCAAACCACCTTACGCACGATGGTGCGAATGGCAGCACGTTTCTGTTCAACAGTCATTTCATCGATGCCGTCCTTGAAGATGGTCAGCAACTGACGCAACAGATCAAACTCAACATCACTAAGAGCGTGCTGTGAAGTCAGACCTTCCAGTTCTTGAATACGCTGTTCAAGAGACTGGTATTCTCCATTCAACTGTTCAATTCGTTTGGTTACATGAGCCTTGGCAGGACTGTCACCCATATCTACAAGAGAGTCTACCAGAGAATTGATCTTTTTCTCGGTTTCTGCCTTTTCTTTTCGCATATCATCCAAGCGCTGTTCGTAGTCCATGCGATTGCCGGTATAGAATCTGCGGCTCTGCTCCAACTGTGCAAAGAAAGTATCTTTATCTTCTGCCAGCATTTTAATCTGCTCCACAACAGCCATATCCAATGTATTGCCGTTA
>JAFULT010000172.1 GCA_017483145.1 Oscillospiraceae bacterium
CGCCGGAGTGGTATTCTGCGACAGCAGAATAAGCCGAGCCTGTCCTGCGAGGCTAACGGGTGCGAGCGTAGTGGTGCGGGCAAGGCAAAGCGGCGTTCCGCCTCCCGCAACGGGATGTCCGGAGGCCATCCCCTACGTAGCTGATTTAACGCAATACCCCGTAGGGGGCGGCGTCCCGACGCCCCTCCTGTCATTCTGAAGGGGCAAAGGGACTGAAGAATCTTTGCATCGAAAAAACTGCCCGGCAAAACTTTTGATTATATTTATACAAAGAAAAAATGCGGCCGCCGGCCGCATTTTATTCCAATCAAATCAAATTATTCAGCTTCGATAGCGCCTGTTGGGCAAGTTGCTTCACATGCACCGCAGTCGAGACATGCGTCTGCATCGATAACGAATTTGCCTTCACCTTCAGAGATTGCGCCTACTGGGCATTCGCCAGCACATGCACCACACATAATGCAAGTATCAGTAATTTTGTATGCCATGATAATACCTCCGTTTGATTTTTAGCCATAGCCATCTTTGTGCAGAATAATTCTGCCTAAAGATAGTCTACAACATAAAAAGGTTTTGCGCAAGTGTTTTATTTCATTTTTGTGAATCTTCACATAAAATTCAATCTTCCAGTTCGCGCAGTTCTTTGTCTGTGGTTCTGTCTGTATTCACTCTGCCGGCTCTGCGGATAACAGAGATATCGTCCACAGAGTATTCCTTTGGCACGCCGTCTTTGTTTCTGTCCAGACGCACCTTTACCTTGCCGGCCAGCAGTGCCACTTCTGTCACTGTGCCTGTGCCGTCGTCTGTGCGCACATAGCTGCCCACACCCGGAGTAATGCTGTTCAGATATTCATATACATTCTGTTCATAGGACAGACAGCACATCAGTCTGCCGCAGCTGCCGCTGATTTTGGCAGGGTTCAGGGACAGACCCTGTTCCTTTGCCATCTTGATGGAAACAGGTGTGAAATCTGACAGAAAGCGGGAACAGCAGAACGGCTGGCCGCATACGCCTATGCCGCCCATCATCTTGCTTTCATCCCTTACGCCGATCTGGCGCAGTTCTATTCTTGTGCGGAAAATCTGTGCCAGTTCCTTTACCAGTTCGCGGAAGTCCACACGGCCGTCTGCTGTAAAGTAAAACAGGGCCTTGCTGCGGTCAAATGTGTATTCCACATCGATCAGCTTCATATCCAGTTTGTGTTTTTCAATCTTTTCCAGACAGATTTCAAATGCCTTTTTTTCATCGCGGCGGTTCTGGTTCATCTTTTCGATGTCCTGCTTTGTGGCAATGCGGGAAACAGCCTTCAGCGGTTTTACAATCTTGTCATCGCTTTCAGTATGTATGCCCTGCACCACCAGACCGCATTCCAGACCGCGGGCTGTGTCAACTATTACATAATCACCCTTGCTGATTTCAATATCTGCGGGGTCAAAAAAGTAGATTTTGCCGCCTTCCTTGAAGCGGACACCTATAACTTTTACCATATATCAAAATGCCTTGCGGCATATCCTTTCTGTTGAGTAAAACGGATTTTCCGTTACAAACCGGGCGAACCGTGATTCGCCCCTGCGTGTACCGCCTGTAGGGCAGGACACAAATTATATTTTATACAATCTTTATATAAATTGCAAATATTTATCTGCTTATTTCCACAGCAAAATTTTCCATAGCCAGGTTCAGATTCACATTGGTGGCCAGAATCTCTGTGTATTTCTGTATCACATTTATGGCCGCAATGCTTTTTGGCGACAGGTTGCGGTGGCATATATCTCTTAAATCGCCAAGGAAAAGGCGGAAATCATCCTTTGCCCTGTTGTAGATATAGCAGGTTTTTGCTATACCGTAGGTATCGCCTGCCTGTATCATATTGAAAACAGCCACGGCATTCTGCAGTATGCCATAGCGCTTTTCACTGCCCAGCGCATTTGCAATCTTGCCTATATTTTCCCCGTAAATTGCCATCAGGCTGTCCATAGTGGCCATGTCGCTGCCTTTTTTTGCAAAATAAGCCACCACTTCCTGCTTTGACGGCGCCCCCAGTGTGAACACGGCACAGCGGCTGCGTATTGTGGCCAGAATTGCCCGGGGGTTGTTGGTTGTGAGAATATAGGTTGTGTCGTTTTTTGGCTCTTCCAGGTTTTTCAGCAGGGCATTGGCAGAATTGGCATTAAAATTTTCGCAGTTTTCAATGATAACCACCCTTTTCTCACCGCTGATGGAAGAAAAGTTTACATTGTCGTTTATCCGGCGTATCTTGTCAACGCGTATCATACCGCTGGCACCTTCGCCCCTGATAATCTGCACCAGCGGGTTTTTGCCGGCGGTGATGGCATCAATACTGTCAGCGCCTATTATATCAGCCGCCAGCAGATGGGCAAAATGGTTTACACCCAGCCCCTTTTCGCCGGCCAACAGCAGCCCGTGGGCCAGCCGGTTTGTGTTTATGGCGGTCAGCAGGCTTTCCTTTATGTTCCGGTTACCTGTAAATGAATTCAGCAGCATTATAATTTTTCAAACCTTTCCACCGGCAGTACAAACACTGTGGCGCCCCCCACAGTTACTTCCATAGGCACAGATGTGGTAACGCCGATACCGTACATTGCTGTGGACGGCACAATTTCTGTGCGCTTGTGTGAATGCTGACCGATAATGCCAATTACATCGTCCACCTTTTCATCTTCTGTGCCGATGATAAGTGTGATGTTGCCGGACATAAGAAAGCCCCCTGTAGTGGCCAGTTTTGTCACGGAATAGCCTGCCTTTGTCAGTTCCTGTGAAACAAAGGTGGAATCTTCTTTGTTGATAATTGCAAGAATAAGTTTCATAAAGACCTCCTGTTGCGGCAGTGCCGCCCTTGAGATTTATATCTGTAAAAATTGCTGTCAGCTGTTTACTGCCTTGTATTCTTCCAGCATCCGCTGTTTTACGCCGATCATTGCGTTCTGCGCCATTGACAGGCAGCGCACACCCAGCTGTGCATATGCTATTGCACAGGCGGCATCTGCGGCACTTTCGCCACATACAGACACCTTTATACCTGCAGCCTTTGCATTGTTTACTGTGATTTCAATCAGCTTCAGCACAGACGGGTGCAGAGGGTCATAATATTTGGCAGTGTCCACATTTATGCGGTCAGCGGCCAGGGTGTACTGTGTCAGGTCATTGGTGCCAATGGAGAAAAAGTCCACCAGCTGTGCCAGTCTGTCGCTGATAAGGGCGGCGGCAGGTGTTTCTATCATAACACCCCAGGTGATGTTGTCCTTTGTGATTTCACCGCTGGCCAGCAGTTCCTTTTTCAGCTCATCTGCCATTGCCATATAGTCGGTCACGTCAGATTCCAGC
>JAFULT010000173.1 GCA_017483145.1 Oscillospiraceae bacterium
TGTATAAACTGTTTTGTCCTGTGTGTAATTATTTATTCCGGTGACCCTGTTAAGAATACAGTTAAAGTTTATGGTTATGCTGTTTTTTTCTTTTGTATAAAAACAATCCAAAACATCTATTTCAGCACATATCTGCCCCTGTATGAATGTGTAATCCATAGTCTTTATCCTGTTTATAAGAGCATACATGATATCTGACTGTTTTTTATCTGTAAACTTTGCTGGTATACCCTGGTGATACATCAGAGTACCCGTGTGTTTTCCTGTATTGTCACACACAGATACAAAACCTGTAACTTTACCATTTGTGACTTTAAGATTATAAACAGGAGAATTGTTATCCCCCATATCTTCAAAGGTATTGTAATCATATTCTCCGGTGATACATACCAGATCTGCTGAAGGCGGTATCTTCAATGAGTTGATTACATAAACAACCCGGTTAATATTTTCAGTCATGTTTTTGGATATGATACAGTTTTCGCACAGACGCAGATTATAATTTGCATCTTTCATTACATCAGCCGCAAGACTGAATATATTATCTGATCTGTAGACATTACTGATAAAAGCCTCTTCCTGTGAAGAAAAATCATAGCTTATAATCTGTATCTGATACCCCCCTTCTGTCTTGTCCATATAAATATCTTTAACATAAATCTGCTCAAATTTATCTGGACCAACAAGCAATAATGAAACAAAAATGAATATTATACTGATTATTTTTTTCATGTTTTCCCCTTTCGATCCATTCCAAGAAAAACAACTGCCGCAAGTGCCGATTCTATAATAAACAGCATATTTTCTGTACATAAAACCATAAAAAACAATGGTATGACAAGCAGTAAATCAGCATTGTTAAAATAGGTAAATTCTTTTTTAGTAACTTTATATGCCGTCATCAGAACTGCTGCAGATGCAAAATAACTGAAAAAAAGCATATAATCAAATATAGCATCAAAATTTCTTATAAGTTTTGTTGATGAAAGCTGAAAAACCGCCTGTAAAGGTGATAAGCTGTACAGCAAATTACCATTAAAGCAGGAAAAAACAAATATAACTGTAAGCATAAATACTGAATTTGATATTATTACAGTTTTTATTGCTTTTCGTTTGCCGTCATTTGTAATATTGTTCATAGTTATTCCATAAGGAATTATATAATCAAACAATGTTTTATAGCTTGTTCTTATGCCCTGTACTTCAGTCTGATACATATTAAGTGCAGAAATTTTGCCTGCATTTATTACAACAGACAACAGTAAAATAATCAGAATTGCTGCAAGGCATGGAAATGCCAGTTTATACAGATTGCAGTCTGTATAAACAAATATATAAAGCATTGTTATACTGATAATTATCACTGCTGTTGCAGAGTATTGTCCATGAAACAATTTTACATATTTATATAGCAGCATTATCTGCTTTGCCACAAGATATAATATATAAATCAGTATAAGAAGTCCTGAAAGCGGCTTTTGCTTATTGCCATGTATTATAAATTGTATAAACAGCAAATAAGCAACCGAGTAAAACAGAATCAAATACAGCCAGTCATAAACATTCATAGGTTTTTCCGGAATGTATAATGTGAAGCTGAAAAAGGCATAACAGAACACCAATATATTCAGATGTTTTATATCACTTTTCATTTGTATCCTTCCCCAGGTCAAAATCCGATTTGTCATTTCTCCAGCTGCTTCGTGTTATTCCATCAGAAAACAGATATTTACTGCCTGACGAAAAAATATAAGAATAATCAAAACAGGCACTGTTTACATTTATAATATTTATCAGCATATAAAGTGTGGCAAATGCTAGACCCGGCACACCGAACAATCCTGCCATAGCTATGAAAACAATACGCAATATTATTATAGGTTCATAAAATGCCGGTATTATGAATGACGCTATGGCAGACAATGCACATACTATCAGGATAGCACTGCCTATCAATCCTGCACTTATAGCCGCATCCCCTATTATAAGTGCTGATACAATAGAAACTGAACTTCCTATAGGAGTCGGCAGACGCAGACCGGCTTCCTTGATTATTTCAAACAGTACAGTTATCAGTATTGCTTCTACATACAATGGCAAAGGTGTGGCATTCTGTGAAGAATAAATATAAAACAACAGTTTATTAGCCAAAGCCTGTGGAGCAAAGGATGTAAAAGCCACATAAAATCCGGGCCGTGCAACAGCAATAATAAATGCTATATATCTCAATATCCTTATAAAAGATGCAAAATATGGTCTTTGTGTATAATCATCATTGGTAACAAAATTTTCATGAAAAAAGTAAGGGTAAATCATCGCATATGGAGTGCCATCCACCATAATACCGATTTTACCTTCACACAGTTTGCCACAAAATGTATCCGGGCGTTCTGTATAACCTACCGACTGGAACAGAGAGCCTTTTGTCTTGTCTACAAATGGAGAAATATATCCGCTTTCAAATACTGCCGGCAGATTAATCGATTTAAGTCTTTGTATAACTTCTTCAGCCATTTTCTTGGGACAAAAATCTGCATGATAATACACCGTGATTTCTGTTTTTGTTTTTTCACCGGTCTGAAATGCTGTGATAACCAGATTATCGCTTCGTATCCTGCGGCGTATCATACCCATATTTTTTCTGCCGGTATCAGTAAAACTTTCTTTTGAGCCACGCAGATTACCTTCATTGGTTGGTTTGTCAACACCTCTTGCGGGATACCCCTGCACAGGCATAACCATTGCTTTATCTACACCATCAATCAGCAGCAATGCAAATCCTGCTGTAAGAAAAAACATTGCCTGTTCAAAATCTTCTACCGGAGATGGATTAAATGGTATTGCTGTTTCATTTTTGATATAGTCAAAAAGATGTTCACCTGTTTTGTCGCCTTCCAGATTATTCAAAGGACTTAAAAACACCTGCCACAGTTTAAGTGAATCCACCAGATCTTCACACATTACCAGGGCACAGTCTGCATTGAATATTTTTACTGGTTTGAAAAAATAGTCAACAGAATTATCAAAACTGTTGTCAAAGTATTCTTTATTTTTCTGCAGTTGTCTGAAAAGTTTATTAATATAAATCACCCCTGTTATTGTTGCCGTTATGTTTATTTTTACACATAAATGCAATACTAAACAGAGGTGATTTTATGATTTCTGTAATATTGAGAACTACAATAATGTATTTAATAGCAATGTTCGCTTTAAGAATGATGGGCAAGAAAAATCTTGGTGAATTTCAGCCCAGTGACTTTGTATCGACAATGCTTATATCCAACCTTACATCTATTGTGATAGAAGCACCGGAATTGCCATTGCTTCACTCGGTAATCCCCATACTTATGATTATGTGTTATGAAATTTTTATGTCAGTGCTTGTACGCAACAACACAAAAATCGCAAAGCTATCCCAAGGCACACCCAAAATTCTGATTATAAACGGCACAATTCAGCAAAGTGTTATGGATGATCTGAGACTTACTGTGAACGATATACTGAAAGCCATGCGCTCAAAGGATATCTTTTATCTTGAAGAAGTAAATCTGGCAGTGGTTGAAACAACAGGAACTATAAATATATACCCTGACCCAGAAGCAAAAACAAATATAAAAAAAGCTGTTATTCCACCTTTTGACATAATAATTGATGGCAAAACCCGATATGAAAACCTTGAATATATAAAAAAAGACAGCAATGCTGTGGAAAAAATACTTGAAAAAGAGAAGAAAAACATCAGCGATGTAATGTTGTTGCTGATGGATGGAAATGGACAATATAACATTACTGTTAAGGAGAAAATATGAGACACTTTCATATATCACTTTTTATTTTTACAGCTATTATTGCAACTGCTTTTGCATCTTTTGTCTTCACAAGTTCTGAAATAAAACAAATCAATGTATCTGTACAGGAACTCTGTGATAAACAGGAAATTTCAGAAAATGATATTATGACAGTAAAAGCAATAAAAAAACGATTTAATGACAAAAAAAATATGCTCCGGTTTTTTATAAACAAGGAGCATATAAATCAATTGGAATCAAATATTATGTTATTGGAAAATTATGCAATAAACAGTGACGCTGAAAACATCAGAGAAAAAAGTATCGAAACCATTATTATTCTCAATCAGATAAATGAATATTCAGCTGCTGTAGATTAATTGTTTTTCTTTTTCAGCAGCTCGCTGAGCTCTTCAAAAAAAGTATTTACATCACTGAACTGTCTGTAAACTGATGCAAAACGGACATAAGCAACTTCATCCAGTTTCTTAAGTTCTTCCATAACCATTTCACCCAGTTCAACAGAGGATATTTCTGTTTTAAGGCTGTTTACAATCTTGTATTCAATTCTTTCAACTGCTTTTTCAAGATCCTGAATTGAAACCTGACGTTTTTCACAAGATTTGATCATACCATTGAGAATTTTGTCTCGGTTGAAGGCCTGAATAGAACCATCTTTCTTTTTAACCATAATAGGTGTGGTTTCAACAATTTCAAATGTAGTAAATCTTTTGCCACAGTTGATACATTCTCTGCGTCTGCGGATTCTTTCACCGTCTTCTGTTGGTCTGGAATCAACTACTTTGCTGTCATAGCCACCACAAAAAGGACATTTCATAATATAAAACCTCTAAATTAAATATTCCTAAATTAATTGTATAAATTTTTATCTGTTAAATCAATAGTCAAATTATATTTTTCAACAATTCAAGTGAATCAACCATACTGTCTTCACCAATGATATTCTCTTTATATACTTCTATAAGTATATCGTTGACATTGTATTTTTCAGACACATATTCAAACAGCTGTCTGTAATCAAAGCTGCCTGTTCCGGGAAGTAAACTGTTTTCTTCCCGGTTAAAATCGCTGATATGAATATGGCTGATTCTGTCCCCCATTATATCTATCAGCTGATAAATATTCTGCTTTGCCCTGACAGCCTGTTTGATATCAAAAACAAATTTTACATCTTCATCTGCCAATTTTTTGAAAACCTCAAGATTTTCTTTATATCCGCACTTGAATTTCACTACATTTTCCTGACATACATAAACACCGTATTCTCTTGCCTTGCGTGACAGAAGATTGAATATTTCAGTGTATTTTTCCATACTCATATAATCTGCCCAGTCGTGACATCCATGAATAACAACATAATCTGCACCAAGAATCTGGCATGCGCGGAAATACTTTTCATAATATCTAATTGAATCTGCCAGCTTATAGTCCACCTTTGCCCAGAACATAAATGTTTCAATGGCAGAAGTAAACGGATGCACAGAAACCACCTTTATACCATATTTATCCGCTATGGATTTCAGTTTATAAAGATAGCTTTCTTCAAGTTCGCTGTCAGTATTGAAGAAAATTTCTGTAAATCCTGCGCCAATCATACCCACGGCTTCCAGAGATTCGTCCGGACGCCGTGGAAAAAAGCAACCGGTGGAAATACCTATATTCATATTTTCACCCCTTAATCTGTAAAGAATGATACCTGATTTGTTCTTGGCATATCACCCAAAGCACCAACTTCATACAAGGTATCAATAACTGCAGAAGAAGCGCCGGAAGCCTTCTGGAAATCTTCCACTGAAAGGAACTCTGTGTTTTCCTTGCAGGCATTTTCCAGCTGCATTGCAGCAGTTTCGCCAACACCTTTAAGAGACATGTATGGCAGGCGGATTTTGCCGTCTACAACTGCATATTTCTTTGCCTGGCTTTCACCCAGCTTGATAGGCAGGAATTCATAACCACGCGCCAGCATTTCACACACCATCTGCAGGGATGTACGCAATTCTTCGTCTTTTGCTGTTTTTTCAATACGCAGTCTTGCGGTTACATCCTTCAGTTTCTTAGTGGCAAGTGCCCTGCCGCCAACAGCTGCTTCATAGTCAATAGCCTCACCGCGGACAGTGAAGTATGTTGCATAAAATTCTACCGGATAATACAGTTTGAACCACATAAGACGTATTGCAGCCATAAGATATGCTACAGCATGTGCTTTCGGGAACATATATTTGATTTTTTTACAGCTTTCAATATACCAGTCCTCTACCCCGTGGCTTCGCAGCATATCTTCAGTTTCTGCATTGAATTCTTTTGCAGCTTTGCCTTTACGGGTAATTTCCATTATTTTGAATGCTTTTGCTTTGTCTACACCCTTTTTGATGAGTGTAAGCATAATATCGTCACGGGTGCCGATAACTTCTGAAATTGTACAGGTCTTGTTTTTAATAAGTTCCTGTGCATTGCCTATCCATACATCAGTACCGTGTGACAGACCGGAAATCTGAATAAGGTCAGCAAAAGTCTGTGGCTGCGCTTCTATAAGCATCTGACGTACAAAGTCTGTACCAAGTTCCGGAATACCAAATGTGGCAGTCTGGCTCTGGATATCATCCGGTGTAACACCTATTGGCTCTGTACTTGTCAGCATTTTATACACTTGCTTGTCATTCATTGGCACATCGGCCATCTTTATACCTGTTAGGTCTTCAAGATGCTTGTACATTGTAGGTACATCATGGCCAAGAATATCCAGTTTCAGCAAAGTGTCGTGGAGATATTTAAATTCAAAGTGTGTTGTAATTACACCTTTTTCTTTTGAGTCCGCAGGGTGCTGTACCGGACAGAAATCATAAACTTCGTAATTGGATGGAACAACAACCATACCGCCAGGATGCTGGCCTGTGGTTTTCTTTACGCCGGAACAGCCCAGGGTGAGACGGTTTTCCTCTGCTTTATTTTTTGTTTTACCGCGTTCATCCAGATATTTCTTTACATAACCATAAGCGGTTTTGTCCTGTAAAGCGGAAACTGTGCCTGCTTTGAAAACATATTCATGACCAAACAAGTCTTCTGTATATCTGTGGGCATGAGACTGATATTCGCCGGAGAAGTTAAGGTCTATATCAGGTTCCTTATCGCCATTAAAACCAAGGAAAGTTTCAAACGGAATATCGTTGCCGTCTCCATACATTTTTTCACCGCATACAGGGCAATATTTGTCTTCAAGGTCAAAACCTGTAAGAACTTCTTTAGGTACATTGAAATCTGAATATCTGCATTTTTTGCACAGCCAATGCGGTGGCAATGGATTTACTTCGGAAATACCGGAGAAAAATGCCAGAGATGATGACCCAACAGAGCCACGGGAGCCTACAAGATAGCCGTTTTCTTCGCTGTTGGCAACCAGTTTTTTTGCAATAACATAAAGAACTGCATAACCGTGCTGGATAACACTGTTAAGTTCTTTTTCAACCCTTTCCACTATAAGCTGTGGAGGATTCTCACCGTACAAATTATGCAATTTTTTGTAAGTGGCTTCACGCAGTTCTTCTTCTGCGCCATCAATGCTTGGCGGGAATGTGCCTTTAGGAATGGCACGGATACCCGGTTCGATCATATCGGTAATAAGATTTGTATTTGTAACTACAACTTCATACGCTTTTTCCGGACCAAGATATGCAAACTCTTTCAGCATTTCATCTGTAGTCCTGAAATAAAGCGGTGCCTGCTGGTCGGCATCAGCAAAGCCCATGCCTGCCATAAGGATAGCGCGGTACTGTGCATCTTCCATTGAAAGGAAATGGACATCCCCTGTTGCAACTACAGGTTTGCCCAGTTCTTCTCCCAGCTGCACTATTATTTTATTGTATTCTTCAAGAACAGCATTTGACTCTACTTTGCCATCCCTGACCATAAATTCATTGTTACCAAGAGGCTGAATTTCAAGAAAATCATAAAAATCAGCTATTTTCAGCAGTTCATCATAGCTTCTGCCGTCAACAATAGCTCTGTAAAGTTCCCCAGCTTCACAGGCAGAACCTATAATAAGACCTTCCCTGTGTTTTATAATTTCGCTCTTTGGCATCCTTGGTGTTTTAAAGAAATAATCCAGATGCGCAAAGGAAATCAGTTTATACAGGTTTTTCACACCTGCCTGGGATTTAGCAAGCAGAATTATATGATTGCTTCTTCTTGGCAGTTTGTCTGTACTGCTCAGGTCAGAATTTATCTTCTCGATATCATATATACCCTGTTGCTCAAGGTCATCTATAAGACCACTGAATATTTTTGACAGCATAATTGCATCGTCTGTAGCACGATGATGATTGAAATTACCGAGACGGTAATGTTCTGCCAGAGTATCCAGCTTATGGTTTTTTATATCCTGCAAAAGATTTCTTGCCAAAGGCAAGGTGTCGAGAAACTGATATTTAAATTCAATACCAACTTTTGCAGCGTTTACTTTAAGAAAGTTTATATCAAATCCTGCTGCATTGTGAGCAACAAGAATTCCATCGCCAATAAATGCTTTAAACTTTTCAATGGCTTCTCTCTGACCTGGTGCACCTTTTACCATTTCATCAGTAATGCCGGTAAGCTGAACAATATTGGCAGGAATTGGCTTACCAGGGTCAGCATATGTGTGAAACTCCTCCAGCACTTCCCCGTTTTTCCATCTTATAGCGCCAATTTCTGTAACTGTTTCAGTATTAGGGTTAAGCCCTGTACTTTCAATATCAAAGATAACAAATTCTGTATCTCTCAGCCTGCCGGAGCGTTCACCCTGATAAACATTTACAATATTGTCTACCAGATAACCCTCGCAGCCATATATAACTTTAAAATCCGGGTCTTCTTTCTGAATTTTATCACATTCCAACATAGCCTGTGGAAAGCCCTGTGCTACACCATGGTCTGTAATGGCTACAGCCCTGTGGCCAAGTTTATATGCGTAACGCACAGCTTCATCCGGTGCAATAAGTGCATCCATTGCAGACAATTTTGTATGCAGGTGCAGTTCCACACGTTTTGTTTCTGCTGTATCTTTTTTAGCTTTAATATCAAATGTAACAATGTCATATGGCATAATTACATAGTCGCGTTCATATTTATCCATCTGACAGTCGCCGCGGACAAGGAAATGCGTACCTGGTTTCACGCTGTCATACTTGTCAAAATTCTTTTCATTAGGGTCAAGAAGTAATTTGACATTTATTGAATTTGTACCGTCTGTAATGGAATAAATATATATTTTTCTGAAGTTCCCCTGCTGTGCTGTGGCAAAAACTTTGCCCCATACCATAACTTTGCCATTCTGTATAAGTGCATCGTTAATTGATATAACATTTTTAGGGGCGGTATATTTGCCCATAAATACTTTTACAGAATTATCCTTGATATCAAGACCATCAATTACAAAATCGTTGTACTGTGGTTTTTTCTCTATCATTTTCACAACCGGTGGAAGAATTACTGCAGGTTCATTTTCTTCTTCACAGGCAGTTTTTACAAGACGAACAGGAATTACAGTACCTGTGAGATACTGTATGTATTCTGAAAATGCATTTTCAAAGTCACAGCCTTTAAGAAAACTATATCCCTTGCTTGCTGTAACGGACATAATGTTATCTTCAAAGCCAACTTCAGAATTCTTGAAAAAATTAAGCGGTATATTCAGTATATCATCACAGAAATGCTGTACCATGGTAAAGAGATGCCTGGAAGAAAATGTCCCAAAATCAAATTTTTTTACAATAGAAATTGAATATTCAGGTTACTTATCTGCAAGGAATGCCGCAAAATCTTCCACTGCCACATAAGGGATAAGCCGTGATGATGAAATCACGGCTGAAAGATGCGAACTTTTACGGTGAACATCAATTTTTTCAAGAAGTGCACCGGAGAATTCGTTTATGTAATTGGGATTGTTGTAATCGTTAAAAACCGAAAGTATATAATTACTCACTTTTTTCCTCTAAAAAACTGTAAATATCTTTTACAAATTCATCAATAAAGTCTCCCTTGAGAACCTTTACCTTTTCACCTTTTTTGAAAAGGACAGCGTTGTCAACACCGCAGGCAATGCCTATATCAGCTTCTCTGGCTTCGCCAGGGCCGTTTACAGCACAGCCCATTACAGCTACTTTTATATCTTTATTGATACCTTTCAATCTTTCTTCAACCTGTGTTGCAATTGCAGCAACATCAAGATTTGTTCTGCCACAGGTCGGGCAGGAAATTATTTCCGGACCAGGCACTTTATATCCTGCCGCGCGGAGTATATCAAAACCTGCCGGAATTTCCTTAAGCGGAGAATCCGTAAGGCTTACGCGCAGTGTATCGCCAATACCATCCATAAGCAGTGCACCGATGCCCATACCGGATTTAATAAGACCCATACGGTAAGTACCCGCTTCTGTTACACCAAGATGCAAAGGATAATCACACATAGAATCTAGCTGACGGTATGCCTGAACCATTGTAGGAACATTGGAAGATTTGATTGAAACAATAATATCATTGAAATCAAATTTTTCCAGCAGCTTAATATGATACATTGCACTTTCACACAGGGCATCCGGTGTAGGTGCGCCGTATTTAGCAAGAATATGCTTTTCGAGACTGCCGGCATTTACACCTATTCTGATAGGCACATTATGTGTCTGACAGGCTTTTACAACCCGTTTTACCCTGTCATCATCGCCAATGTTGCCTGGGTTGATTCTTACTTTATCAACCCCTGCTTCAACTGCTGCAAGTGCAATTCTGTAATCAAAGTGAATATCTGCAACAAGAGGTATTTTAATCTCTTTTTTAATAGCTTCGATAAGGCGCACATCTTCCAATGTTGGTACACTTACGCGGACAATCTGACATCCTTCTTTTTCAAGTGCAACCGCCTGCCGCACATTACCCGCTACATCGTTAGACTTTACATTAAGCATACTCTGAACAAGAATAGGGTTATTGCCTCCAAGATAAAAGTTTCCTACTTTTACCTGTCTTTTTTCATGTCTCATATTATTCACCATATTATACAAAGAATTTTGTTATATCACTGAAAGTTACAAATGCCATAAAAGCCAGCAGTACTATCATACCTGCTGCATTTACCCACATTTCATATTTCTGGTCTACAGGTTTGCCACGTACCAATTCAATCAGCAGGAATACCAGTCTGCCGCCATCCAGTGCAGGAACAGGCAGAAGATTGAACACGCCAAGGTTGATTGTAATCATTGCTAGAATCATAAGAACTGATTCCAGACCATAGCTTACGGCTTCACTTATTGTGGATACTATTCCAACAGGACCCGACATCTGGTTTATTGCCACATTTCCTGTTACAAGGTCTACAAGTGATAAGAAAACCATTCTGGCAATGCTGATGGTCCAGTTAAATGCTTCTTTTGCAATATTTGGAATGGTTTTTGTTACAGGATACACTGTAAAGTCAATTACCATCTGTTTCAGACCTGTTGCTTCATCTATATAAGTATCAAAAGTAACGTTTTCAAGCTCAACCTTTTCTCCGTTACGGATTACTGTAAAATCAGCTACGCCATTCTGTGTGCGGGCAAATTCATAAATAATGTCATTTGCAATATAACATTTGCGACCGTTTATTGCAATAATTTCATCATCCACCATCAGACCTGTCTGTGCAGTCATTGCACCATCGTAAAAATTACTTACTGTGCGACTGGTAATGGCAGGCTGTGATGCTGTAAGATAAAACAGTACAACAAAACCGAGAAGCATATTCATTACCGCACCGGCAACCACAACGCCTATACGATCCTGTACAGGAACTGAATTGAAAGCACCTTCTTCATCACTTTCTTCATCTTCACCCTCCATAGCCACATAGCCGCCTATAGGCAAAGCCCTGATGGAGTATTCGGTATCGCCAATTGTTTTTCCATATATCTGTGGACCCATTCCGATACTGAATTCATTTACCTTTATTCCACTTCTTTTTGCCATAATGAAATGACCCAGTTCGTGAATCATTATCACTATGCCAAAAACCAAAATAGAAACAATTATACTCATTAAAAATCAAAAACCTCTATTTTAATAATTGTGCATCAACAAAGGCTCTCGCCTGTCTGTCAGTTTCAAATACTTCTTCTAAAGTATATTCACTGCCAAAATTAAAATGAGAGAGAACTTTGTATACAATGCGGCCAATATCAGCAAACCGGATTTTGTCTTCAAGGAAAAGCTGAACAGCTCTTTCATTGGCACCGTTTACAGCACAAGGATAAAGACCGCCTTTATCAATAGCCTCCATAGCAGCTTTAAGACACAGGAATGTGTCCGGGTCTGCAGGGGCAAATGTAAGATCTTTCATAGCAAAGAAATCAAGTTCTGCTGCCGGGCAGTCAAATCTGTCCGGATAAGTTATTGCATACTGGATAGGCAGACGCATATCCGGTACACCCAGCTGTGCAATTACACTGTTGTCCACATACTGTACAGCAGAATGAATAATGCTCTGTCTGTGTACTACAATCTGTACATCACTTGGCTTTACATCAAACAGCCATACTGCCTCAATCAGTTCAAGCCCTTTGTTCATAAGAGAAGCAGAGTCAATGGTGATTTTGGAACCCATGGACCAGTTAGGATGTTTCAACGCCTGTGCTTTTGTAACTGTTTCCAGCTGTTCTTTGGTATAACCAAAGAACGGACCACCTGATGCTGTAAGAATAATTTTCTTAAGTTTCTTTGCGCTGTAAGGGTCCTGCAAGCACTGGAAAATTGCAGAATGTTCACTGTCTACAGGAAGCAGTTTAACACCATTGCGTTTTACAGCTTCCATTACAAGCTTACCGCCTGTTACAAGACTTTCCTTGTTTGCCAGGGCAACATCTTTGCCGCTTTCAATGGCCGCAAGTGTAGCCGCAAGACCTGCAATACCCACAACAGCATTAAGAACTACTGTATCTTCCACATCAAGCTGAGCCAGCTGCTCAAGGCCTTTTTTGCCTATAATCAGTTTTACACCCAGTTCCTCTGCTCTTGCTTTGAAATTATTACCTGCAGTTTCATCTGTAAGACATACATATTCTGGTCTGAATTCTATAATCTGTTTTTCTATTGTATCCACACTTCTGTTTGCAGAAAGTGCAACAACATTGATATTATGTTTACGGCAAACATCCAGTGTCTGTGTGCCGATAGAACCTGTTGAACCTAAAAGGATAATATTTTTATACATAGAATATTCCTCCTGCTTTAACAATAATTTCAAGGAAGGATGACACTATGGGAGCAACCAGCAGAACACTGTCAAAACGGTCCATTACACCGCCGTGACCAGGCATAAGATTGCCGTAGTCCTTGATACCCGCCTGTCTTTTTACTGCCGATGCAAAAAGGTCACCAACAATGCCCACAACAGAACCCATTGCAGCAATAACGCCAAAAGCGATCATCTGCTGCAAACTGAATTCATATTCAAGGGAAGAATTTTCCAGAATTGGTTTGATAAAACAATAAATAAATGTAAAAATCCAGCTGATTACAACTGATCCAAGTATACCGCCAACAGCGCCTTCTTTTGTTTTCTTAGGACTGAGTGTAGGCGCAAGTTTATTTTTTCCGAATAAATATCCGGAAAAGTATGCACAGGTATCTCCGCCCCAGGCGATACCTGCTACAATCAGGAACAAAAATGCACCATCCCATCCGAAAGGAGTATACGGTAAAAGGAGTTTAAATCTTAAAATTGAATAAAATCCAATCAATGTATAAATTCCAAATGCCATTTCAGATGCAATTGATGTAAAACTGATATTGTCAAAATTAAAAACCACAATAAATGCAAAGCCAACCACAGCAAAAGCTGCCACAGGTAAAAAGCTGGCATATGTATAATAGTTTGTAACTATTATCATAAGAAAGCCTATCACATCAAGCAATATTTCTGTTGCTCTTACATTTTTGTCTTTGAAAACATTGTGTATTTCATGTATACCTATAGCATAAAGGGCAAAAATTATAGCATTTGAAGTCCAGGTATGAAACTGTGTGATAGCAGCAAGTAAAATAATAATTCCTACTATACCGGAAATAACTCTGGTTTTCATAATAACTCCTTATACGCCACCAAAGCGTCTGTTTCTTCTGTTGAATTCCATAATAGCTTCGTCCAGGTCTTTTCTTGTAAAATCAGGCCAGAGCACATCCATATATACAAATTCAGAATATGCAATCTGCCACAGCAGGAAGTTTGAAATACGCTTTTCCCCACTTGGACGAAGTATAAAGTCAGGGTCAGGCTGACCTTTTGTATAAAGATTATTGCTGAAAAGTTCTTCATTGATATCATCGATATCAATTTCTCCATTTTTGACCATCTGTGCAATATTTTTTGTTGCATGAACAATTTCATTTCTTGCACCATAGTTCAATGCAATGTTAAGAGTCATACCTGTTCTGTCTTTTGTTTTTTCTTCAATATCCAGCATAAGCTCCAGCAACTCACCGCTGAAAGCAGATTTGTCACCAAGAAATACAACTCTGTTGTTTTCTTTTTCATAGTCGAAGGCTTTGATAAGATATTCTTTCAGCAAAGACATAATGCCATTTACTTCTTCGGCAGGTCTTTTCCAGTTTTCTGTAGAAAAAGCATAGAATGTTACTGATTCCAGGCCAAGTTCATTACAGTATCTTGTAATATCCTGAAAAACCTCTGCACCTTTTTTATGGCCCATATTCCTTGGCAGCAGTCTTTTTTTAGCCCATCTGCCATTGCCATCCATAATAATACCTATATGTTTAGGTATAACAATATTGTTGTCCATTTGAACCCTCTGTTATTTATTATGAAAAAATAAAGGGCATATTAAACCATATGCCCTTTTATGAAATACTGAGAAATTACAGTTCCATAACTTCTTTAGATTTTTTAGCAGCTACTTCATCAATAGTTTTGATGAATTTATCTGTAATTTTCTGCATTTTTTCTTCCAGTTTTTTCTGATCATCTTCTGTCAGTTCATTTGCTTTTTTAGCAGCCTTGAACTTATCCATTGCATCACGTCTGATGTTTCTTACAGCAACTTTAGCTTCTTCAGCCAGTTTGGAAACATCTTTAACAAGAGCTTTTCTGCGTTCTTCTGTTGGTGCCGGGAAAACCAGACGGATAGAAATACCGTCATCAATAGGGTTTATACCGATGTCTGACATCTGGATAGCTTTTACAACAGGTTTCAGCAGGCTTCTGTCCCATGGCTGGATAGACAGTGTTCTTGCTTCTGTTACAGAAACTGTAGCCACCTGATTGATTGGTGTATCTGTACCGTAATAGCTAACAGTAACTTTATCCAGAACACCAGGATTGGCTCTGCCAGCGCGGATTGATGAATATTCGCTTTCAAGGTGCTTTACTGCACTGCTCATTCTATCTTCATATGCTTTTGTCATAATTTTTAATCTCCTTATTCGTTAACTAATGTACCGATTGTTTCGCCTTTGATAGCTTTAACAAAATTGCCTTCTGCCATATCAAACACAAGAATTGGCAGTTTGTTGTCACGGCACATTGTTGCAGCTGTCATATCCATAACATTCAGCTGATCATTGAGAACCTGTGTAAATGTAAGTGTGTCGTATTTAACAGCATCAGGGTATTTTTTAGGGTCTTTGTCGTAAACACCGTCTACCATTGTTGCCTTGAAAATTATATCTGCGTTGATTTCTGCTGCTCTGAGAGCTGCTGCTGTATCTGTTGAGAAGAATGGGTTACCTGTGCCACATGCAAAGATAACTACTCTGCCTTTTTCCAGATGTCTTGTTGCACGGTTTCTGATGTAAGGTTCTGCAACCTGCTGCATCTGCAGAGCTGCCTGTACTCTTACTTCAACGCCAAGATGTTCCAGCGCATCTGCTACAGAAAGAGCATTCATAACAGTTGCCAGCATGCCAATCTGGTCAGCTCTTGTTCTTTCCATATCGCCGGAAGTGCGGCCACGCCAGAAGTTACCGCCACCAACTACGATAGCAATTTCTGCACCAAGATCATGTGCATCTTTGATGTTCTTGCAGATATCAAGGACTGTAGGATAATCAAGACCGAAACCTTTATCACCCGCAAGTGCTTCACCGCTTAATTTGATTAAAACTCTTTTATATTTGATAGACATTTTTCTACACCCCGTTTTAAACACATTATTTTATCTTATTTTACTATATTTTGGGTGTAAAGTAAAGAATAATTCTTGTATTTTGTGTGAACAAAAATTAATTAAAAAATTACACCTGATTATTTAATTAAATCATTTATAAACATTATATACTTTTCAGAATTATTCATCGAAAGTTGTCCGTGGTATAAACCCGGCACTATGATATGGCGGCTTGCAGGTATCTGTTTGCTTATAATATCTGCAGATTTCAGAATACTTTTCTGTTCTTTTTCTCCTGTGATTACAAGCACATTGGCAGTTGATTTTTGTAAATCCGGATTAATGCTATACAAGCTGTTGGCCTTGAGAAAAGACGTCATATTTTCTTTGCTTATTTTAACACTGTCTTTATAATAGTTATCAAACAAATCCGGCCTTATTTTCAAATAGCTGAACTGAAAGCGTGAAAACCAATGTTTACTAATAAGCCAATAACTGCTATCCAGCATAGGTTTTATAAGTTTTGCCGTTATTTATGACGGAATAACAAGTGCACTTTCTATAACGGCATACTTACATATATCTTCTTTTAAAGAAAGTATTTCCAGGGCTATCTGTGCCCCAAGGGACAATCCACCCAGCAAAAATATATGACCGTCAAACCTTTCTTCAATAAAGTTGATTATGTCAACAGCATTGTCTCTGATAGAAGTGAATGTCCTGTCAGAATCACTGTGTCCGTCAAGGACCGGTAAAATGACATGATACTTTTCAGAAAGTTTTTCAGCAACTTCTTCATAGCCCCACCAGGATAAACCTCCTCCGTGAAGGAAAACCATAACTTTTTCATTTTCTTGTCCATATTCCTTATAAATCATACCATTATCTCCTATGTTGTTGATTCTATTATAATATACTTCGACAAATTTACAATAATTGCTGATAAGATTTGTAATTTGATTATTATAGGTGTATAATTATATGCAAATACAGTTTGTATATACGAGGTATATTATGAAGAAAAACTATAAGATTGGTATTGTTAAATATACAGATCACGCATCTCTCAACCGCATTGAACTGGGTGCAAAAAACTGTCTTAAAGAACTTGGTGAAAAATATGACATAAATTTCGATTATGAAAACTATGTATATGATGCACAGGCAGACACCGGATTAATGAAAAAAATCGGACAGGAACTGGCAGATGCAAAAGTTGATCTTGTTATAAGCATCGCTACACCGCCTACTGTTGCTATGAAAGATATTCTTGCAGAAAATAAAATCAACATGCTGTTCCGTGCGGTATCAGACCCTATCAGTGCAGGTGTAATTGATTCATTTGAAAAGCCTGGTATGTATATTACAGGAACTTCAGACTCTCTTGATGGCGGCAGACTTGCACAGGTTGCCCTGGCTGCTGTTCCAGATGCTAAAAAAATCGGTCTTCTTTATAATAAAGCTGAATTTTCATCCAAAATGCCTATAGAGGAAGCAAAAGACTATCTTACTAAGCTTGGTATTGAATGGGTTGAAGCAAATCCAGACTGTAAAGCCGATGTACTTGCCAAAGCACAGTATCTTATTGAACAGGGTGTGCAGGCTGTTCTCACTCCAACAGATAATACTGTTATGAGTGCTGAAATGGAAATATCCCCTGTCTTCACTGCTGCCGGTATTCCACAGTTTACAGGTTCCCACGCATTCACTATCAATGGTGCATTTATGGGCATGGGCAGCCTGTATAAAGATGGCGATGCTGAATTTATGCAGCTGGCTGTAAAACTACTTATAGAAGAAAAGAAAGCTATCGATGTTCCGGTTATCAGAAGCGCCCATACTTTTGCTGCCATAAACAATCAGGTATGTGAACAGCTGGGATATGATAAAGAACTTTTAAAAGAAAACTTTGCCAAAATCAATATGAACACTATGTTCCTTGACACACAGAAAGAATTTGACGAAGACAGCGACCTTTAATAATATCAGAATAAAACAGCGAACTGGAAACACAGATCGCTGTTTTGTTTATTTCTTCAGTTTGTATGCAGAAAATGCCATAACAACAATACCCAAAATATATGCAGGCCAGTAAATTACTGACCAGAAGACTATCAGATCAAATAATTCCCATGGAGTGCCATGAACATAAATCAATATAAAATAGTAAATAAAAGGTGCTAAAAGCGGGCACAATCCTGCTAAAAACAATATTTTATAAATCCAACTGTTTTTTATCATAAAATATGAACCACCCCTATTTTTTACTATTATATCATAAATCCCTATAAAAAAACACCCTTACAGCATTTCTGCTGTAAGGGATTTTTCAACATAGGTTTTAAATTATTTAGACATTGCTGCAACTTCTGCTGCGAAGTCATCAACTTTCTTTTCGATACCTTCACCTTTTTCAAAACGTGTGAATGCAACGATTTTGATGTCGCCGCCCAGTTCTTTAGCTGTAGCTTTTGTGTAAGCAGTAATTGTCTGCTTATCATCTTTAACAAATGCCTGTTCTACAAGACAGTTTTCTTTGTAGTATTTAGCAATTCTGCCTGCAACCATTTTTTCTGCGATAGCAGCTGGTTTACCTTCATTGATAGCCTGCTGTGTCAGGATTTCTTTTTCTTTTTCCAGAACTTCTGCAGGAACTTCTTCTTTGTTCAGGTAAGATGGGTTTGCAGCAGCAATCTGCATAGCGATATCTTTACCGTATGCTTCGAATGCTGGGTTTGCGAATACTTCATCAGAAACTTCGAAGTTTACAAGAACACCGTGTGTGCCGCCTGCATGGATGTAAGCAACACATGGACCTTCGTATCTTACGAAACGACGGATTTTCAGGTTTTCGCCGATAACCAGGATTTTTTCCTGCAGAGCAGCTTCAACTGTGTCGCCGTTTGGCATAGCTTTTGTAAGCAGTTCTTCGATTGTTGCTGGGTTTTCTTTAGCAACAACACCTGCAACGTCAGCTACGAATTCACGGAACATTTCGTTTTTAGCAACGAAGTCTGTTTCAGAGTTAACTTCAACAACAACACCCAGTTTGTTTTCTTTATCAACTGTAGCATATACCATACCGTCAGCAGCGATTCTGCCAGCTTTTTTAGTTGCAGCTGCCAGACCTTTTTCTCTCAGGTATTCGATAGCTTTTTCAAAATCACCGTTTGTTTCTGTAAGAGCTTTTTTGCAGTCCATCATACCGCAGCCTGTGCGTTCACGAAGTTCTTTAACATCTTTAGCTGTAAATGCCATAATTTGTTCCTCCAACTATTTTTCCTGTTGATATATTATTTATAAATTTTTATAAACCAATAATTATTCTGCTACTTCTTCAGTTGCTTCTGCAACATTCTGTTCGCCCTGACGGCCTTCGATAACAGCGTCAGCCATAGCGCCAGCGATCAGTTTAACAGCTCTGATAGCATCGTCGTTGCCAGGAATTACATAGTCAACTTCGTCTGGATCACAGTTTGTGTCAACGATAGCAACAACTGGAATACCCAGGTTTCTTGCTTCTGCTACTGCGATTTTTTCTTTTCTTGTGTCAACGATGAACATAGCTTTTGGAAGTCTGCCCATGTTTTTGATACCGCCCATGAACTTTTCGAGTTTTTCGATTTCGAGTTCAAGTTTGATAACTTCTTTTTTAGGCAGAAGATCGAATGTACCGTCTTCTTTCATTTTGTTCAGCTGTTCAAGACGAGCAATTCTTTTCTGAATTGTTTTGTAGTTTGTCAGCATACCGCCAAGCCATCTTGCGTTAACGAAATGCATACCACATCTTTCAGCTTCTTCTCTGATAGCTTCCTGAGCCTGTTTCTTTGTGCCTACGAACAGGATTTCGCCGCCTTCAGCAGCTACATCTCTGATGAAATCGTATGCTGTATCCAGCATTTTTACTGTTTTCTGCAGGTCGATGATGTAGATACCGTTTCTTTCTGTGAAGATGTAACGAGCCATTTTTGGGTTCCATCTTCTTGTCTGGTGACCGAAGTGTACACCTGCTTCAAGCAACTGTTTCATTGATACTGATGACATAATTTTTTCCTCCAATTTGGTTGTTTTCCTCCGCTGTGTTTTGCTTGTTTTACAGCCTATGTCGTGAGACACACCAACTGTAAGGAACACAGCGTGCGTAATGCGCCTAAATATATTACCACAACAGGTATACAAAGTCAAGTGTCAATACGCACTTTTTTACAAATATTTGCGCATGGAAAGTTGTAAAATCAAATGCAACAAAGCAAGTTTGTTGAAATATGTAAAATGAAAGGATTTTATAACTATGATTAAAGCACAGATTTTGGCAGTAAAAGAACAGGTATTTAAACAGGAAGGTCAGGAAGATAGAAAATATTGGACACTTACAATCTTGCTTGCTGACGGAGACACCGCAAAAATTAACAGTTCCAAAATGGCTAAAGCAGGACAGTCCGCGGTCCTTACTTTGCAGTCCGACCGCAAAACTGGTGGACTGGTAGTCCGTTGTACAGATATAGCCTAATGAAAGGCGTGCAAGGCAGTTGCGGACTTTATGTCCGCCTGCCGTGGCACATATCGGTAAA